>NZ_LZKD01000211.1:0-2136 GCF_001668695.1 Mycobacterium sp. E2497 | reverse complement strand
CCTGCGGCTGGTCGATCTCGAACACCGCGGTGCCCGCCGCCCACGGCAGCCGGTAGGCCCGCGCGTCCAGGCCCGAGGCCAGCAGGACCACCTGGCGGATGCCGGCGTCGCCGGCCTCGGCGAAGAACGCGTCGATGTACCGGGTGCGCGCGGCCAGCATGTCGGTCATGCGCTGCATGCCCCACGGGGCGCCGGGCTCGTCGACGTCGGCGGAGCTCAACTCCCCGGCGGCCCATCGTGTCATGAAGTCGACGCCGACGGCGCGCACCAGTGGCTCGGCGAACGGGTCGTCGATCAATCCGTCGCGGGTGGCCCGGGCCCGTCCGGCCGCCACCATGGTGGCGGTGGCCCCCACGCTGGTGGCCAGGTCCCAGGTGTCATTCTCGGTGCGCGTCATCGGCATTGCCCCTTTCCGGCGAGTCGTTAACCAGAGTAACGATGGTGACCAAAGGCCCACCCGGTAGTGGCGTTGCGCCCTTATCCGAGGCCGCACAGGGTGGGAGCATCGACGTGTGCAGACGGTGCGAATTTTCGGGCGGGCGGGTTTGGAAGCCCGGTCGCTCCTGCTCTATGCCCGTTCCGGGGGCCTGCGGTTGATCGCGCCCGGACGAATCTTTCCGGTGCTGCGCGCCGTGGAGCGCTTCGGCCTGCTCGGGGCGGCCACGGCGATCGCCGCCGGGCGGGACCGCGACGGTTTGGCGCTGATCGACGAGCGCGGACCCCTGACGTTCGGTGAGCTGGACTCGCGGACCAACGCGCTGGCCAACGAGTGGCGGCGGCTCGGCCTGGGCCCGGGCCACGCCGTGGCGATCCTGGTGGGCAACCACCGGGGCTTCCTGGAATCCGTGTACGCCGCCGCCAAGTGCGGCGCCGGCGTCCTGCTGCTCAACACCGGTTTCGGCGCCCCGCAACTCGCCGAGATGCTGTCCCGGGAACGCGCCGACCTGCTGGTGTACGACGAGGAGTACGAGGCCGTCATCGCCGACGTCCAGCCAAGGTTGGGCCGGATCCGGGCGTGGACCCAGGCGCCCGCCCCCGACAGCCTCGACGCGCTGATCGAGCGCGGCGATCCCGGCCCCCCGCCGCCGTCGGGTGGGCGCCCCAAGATCGTCATCTCCACCAGCGGGACGACGGGCACCCCGAAGGGCGCCGCGCGTTCGGAACCCAGCTCGCTGATACCGGTCGGCGGCCTGCTCGGCAAGGCCCCGTTCCGCGGCCGGGAAGTCACCGAATGCTGTGTGCCGCTGTTTCATTCGATGGGCTTCAGCCACGCGATGTACGCGATGGTGCTGGGCTCGACCCTGGTGCTGCGCCGCCACTTCGACGCCCGGCAGGCGCTGGCCGGCGTGGCCGCGCACCGGGCCAGCGCCATGATCGTCGTGCCGATCATGTTGCGGCGCATTCTGGACCTGGGTCCGGCGGCCCTGGCCGAGCACGACCTGTCCTCACTGCGCATCGTGTTCATCGGCGGTTCCCAGCTCGGTGCCGCGCTGGCCACCCGGGCGCTCGAGGCGCTCGGCCCCGTGGTCTACAACATGTACGGGTCCACCGAAGTCGCCTACGCCACCATCGCCACGCCCGCAGACCTGGCGGTCGCGCCGGGCTGCGTGGGCGCGGTGGTGCCCGGATCGGTCGTCAAAATCCTCGGCGACGACGGCCAGGAGGTTCCCCCCGGGACGCCGGGGCGGATCTTCGTCGGCAACGTGCTGGCCTTCGAGGGATACACCGGCGGCGGCACCAAGGAATCGATCCGGGGCCTGATGTCGACCGGCGACGTCGGCCATTTCGATTCCGACGGAAGGCTTTTCATCGACGGCCGCGACGACGAGATGATCGTCTCCGGCGGGGAGAACGTGTACCCCGGCGAGGTCGAAGACGCGCTCGCCCATCACCCTGACATCGTCGACGTCGCGGTCGTCGGCGTGGACGACGAGGAGTTCGGCCAGCGGTTGCGGGCCTACGTCGTGGTCCGGCCCGGCGCGGCACTGACCGAACGCGACGTCCAGGACTACGTCCACAACCGGTTGGCGCGGTTCAAGGTTCCCCGCGACGTGTGCTTCGTCGACGCACTGCCCCGCAACGCGGGCGGCAAGGTGCTCAAGCGGGTGCTGACCAGCCAGGCTTGACACGGTGGTG
>NZ_LZKD01000210.1:0-9510 GCF_001668695.1 Mycobacterium sp. E2497 | reverse complement strand
CGGGATAGACGGCGACGGTGTTGGTGATCTCGTTGATCGGGGCGATGCCGCCGGGCCTCAGGTCGTCGGTCGAGCCGCTGTAGCCCACCGAGCGGTATTCCTTCCAGCCCCCGGCGAACGTGAGGTCGGTGGATCCGACCGCGCGGCAGGGGCCGGGCGGGCTGCCGACGTTATCGCGCGGTGGTTCGTGCCGGTCGGCATACGAATACGGTTGCAGCCCTTCGAAATTGGCGATGCGACGCGCGTCGGCCAGGCTGATGACCAATGATTCGGCGTACGCGTGTTCGGGAGCCGTCGCCGCGGTTTTGCTCGGCGAGTGCGAGCACGCCGACACGACCACCGCGGCGCCGCAGGCGATGACGGCCGAAGCCCTGCCCAGCACCGACAGGCGCCGGCGAAAACGGCTCGACCGACGACCTGAGGCCCGGCGGCATCGCCCCGATCAACGAGATCACCAACACCGTCGCCGTCTATCCCGACGCGACCGCCGCGCGCGGGGCGCTCAACCAGCTGAACGCGACACTGGACCAGTGCGTTTCGCTGCATCACACCGGCTACGACTTCGTCCTGAACAAGCCGGACACGCAGACGCTCAAGCTCGGCTCCGACGGGTGGATTCACCTGTACGCGGTGAAGTCCTCGGTGCTGGTGTCCGTGGGCGTGCTCGGCATCGAACCCACCGAGCAGGTCGCCAACACGGTCCTGCAGACGGTGACCGACCGCATCAAGTAGGGGTCAGTCGAGCGCGGCCCAGGACTCGATGATCACCCGCGCGATCGAGATCGACCCCGGCAGCAGCAATTTCGACTCCGCCGAACTGGACCAGTCGCCGGCCGCCAGCGCCGCGCGCACCTCGTCGCGGGTGAACCAGGCCGCCTCGGCGATCTCGCCGTCGTTGAACGAGAAGTCCTCCGCCGGGTCCGCGACGGCGTGGAAGCCGACCATCAGCGAGCGGGGGAACGGCCACGGCTGGCTGCCCAGGTAACGCACGTCGCTTACGGACAGGCCGATTTCCTCGCGGATCTCGCGCGCGACGCAGACCTCGAACGATTCACCGGCCTCGACGAATCCGGCCAGCAGCGAGAACATCCGCTCCGGCCACACCGCCTGGCGGGCCAGCACCGCGCGGTCACCGCCGTCGTGGACCAGGCAGATCACCGCCGGGTCGATGCGCGGGAACTCCTCGTGACCGGTGACGGGGTTGACTCGCGCCCAGCCCGCCCGCGCCGGCCTGGTCGGTGAACCGTCCACAGAGCTGTACCGGGCGGAGTCATGCCAATTGAGCAGCGCGAGCGCCGACGACACCAGCTGGCTGCTGGTGTCGTCCAGGATGGAGCCGAGCCCGCGCAGGTTCACCACCTCGGCGCGCACGTCCGGGTCCTCGGGCGCCTCCAGCGCGCCGCGGACGGCCCACACGTGCCGGTCGTTGTCGATGCGGCCCAGGAACACCGCATCCGGTGGCGGCGTGTCGCCCATCCGGGCCGCGGCGCCGAGCACCACCCGGCCGTCGGCGACCAGCACCTGGCTGCGAGAATCCACCCGCAGCAGCGCGGCGTCGGCCCACCCGGCGGCGGCCGCTTCGACGTCGGTGCGCAGTTGGTCGGCGCGGTCGGCACCGACACGCGACAGCAACGGGACGTTGTGCAGCTGAAAGTCCGCGATCGCCATCAGTGCCCGGCCTGCCGGATGTAGAGCAGCCGGTCGTTGGCCTCCACGGCGTCCACCTCGGGCGCCCCGATGCGCAGCAGCTGGCCGTCGCGCACCACGCCGAGCACGATGTCGCGCAGATGCCGCGGGGAGCCGCCGACCTCGGCCGGCTCCACCTCCCGCTCGGCGATCGCCAGCCCGACGTCGGGGGTCAGCAGGTCCTCGATCATCTGCACGACGCTGGGCGTGGTCGTGGCCAGGCCGAGGAGGCGCCCGGCGGTCGCCGAGGACACCACCACCGAGTCCGCGCCCGATTGCTGCAGCAGGTGCTGGTTTTCGGCCTCCCGGATGGACGCCACGATCTTGGCGTTGGGCGCGATCTCCCGCGCGGTCAACGTCACCAGCACCGCGGTGTCGTCGCGGCTGGTGGCCACGATGATCGAGGCCGCGTGTTGCGCGCCGGCCAGCCGCAGCACGTCGGCCTTGGTGGCGTCGCCGTGCACGGTGACCAGCCCGGCGCTGGCGGCGTGCTCGAGGGTGGTCCGATCGGTATCGACGACGACGACGTCGCCCTGGGCGGCCTCGTCACCGAGGATGGCGGCGACCGCCGTCTTCCCCTTGGTGCCGTAGCCGATCACGATCGTGTGGTTGCGCACTCTGCTCCTCCAACGCTGAATCTTCCACCCTTGCCGGGACCGCTCGGAGAGCACTTCCAAGGTCGTGCCGACCAACACGGCCAGGAAGGCGATCCGCAGCGCCGTGAAGATCAGGGTGTGCACCAAGCGCGCGGTTTCGGTGTACGGGGTGATGTCGCCGTAGCCGGTCGTCGAGAGCGACACCGCCGAGAAGTACACGCAGTCCAGGAATGTCAGCGGCTGGCCACGCACATCGCGGTACCCGTTGCGGTCCGCGTAGACGATGACGGCCGCGGCGAACAACACCACCAAGGCGATGGCCACCCGGCGGGTGATGACGCGGATGGGGCTGGCGTGCTCCTCGGGGATGCGCACCACGCCGACCAACTGATGGCCTCGCTGGGCGGACAGCGTCTCTTCCAGACTGCTCAGTTGCCGGGACTTACCGTTGCGCACGGCGGTCCGTGATCGGCTCGACGCCAGCGCAGGAGACACGCACGCCTCAATGAAACCACGATCCCGCCCCCGGTACTCGGGCAGCGCGGGTCACCCGGGACCGGCCACCAACCCGGCCAGTTCGTCGGGAGCGGGCAGATCGTCGGGAGCGATCGTGGTGCGGGCGCGCACGTAATAGAAGGCGGTCCGCACCGACGATTCCGCAACACCCGACAACGCGGCCCACGCCAAGCGGTAGACGGCGAGCTGGACGGCGGCCTGCCGCATGGCCTCCGGTCCGTGCGGCGGTTCGCCGGTCTTCCAGTCCACGACCGTGGCGCCGCCGTCGGGGTCGGCGAACACCGCGTCGATGCGGCCCCGCACCAGAGTGGCGCCGATCGGCATCTCGAACGGCACCTCCACGGCGATCGGGGTGCGCGCCGCCCACGGCGATTCGGCGAACGCGGCCTGCAACCCGGCCAATTCCCGGGTATCGCCCACGCCGGAGTCCGCCGCGCCCGGCAGGTCGGCGAGATCGAACAGGCACTCGGCGCCGTAGAACTGCTGAACCCAGGCGTGAAATGCGTTGCCCAGCAACGCATGCTGATCCGGGCGGGCCGGCAGCCGATGCCTGAGACGCCGCACCGCGCCCGCAGGGTCTCGCGCCAGGTCCACCAGGCCGCTCACCGACAGCTGGCTGGGCAACGCCCCGGCGGGCGGTGCGGCCAACCGCGCACGCTCGGCCAGTAGCGCGTCGACGTCGGTGGCCCAACCCTCGATGTCGGCACCCCGCTCTCCCCCGTCGCCCGACATCGCACGGGTGACCAACGCCGCGCCGCGCTCGACATCGATGCGCCGGGCGGCCAGCGGGTCGGCGGGCCAGACGGCCTCGAGAGTGTTGTCGCGCAACGGGTTCCGGTCACCGTCGGCGGGCGCGGGCGCCCACCGGTCCACCACCCCGGAGGGCTCGCCGGCCGCGGCCGAACGGTCGATGACCTCCTTGATCTCGCACAGGAAGTCCGACGGGCCGCGCGGTTTGATCCCGGTGGCACCCCAATGGTGACCCGACACCAACAGGGTGTCCTCGGCCCGCGTGATGGCGACATACAGCAGTCGGCGCTCCTCGTCGACGCGCCGCTGTTCGAGCTGGCGGCGATGCTCGGAGATCTTGTCGGACAGCTGCTTTCGATTGGTGACCTCGGTGATGTCCAGCACCGGGATGCCGAGTGCGCCCGCCGAGGCGCGGTCGCCCCGCAACAGGGGTGGCAGCTCGGCCGCGTCGGTGAGCCAGGAGCTCCTGGAGGCGGTCGACGGGAAGACGCCGCCCGACAGGTGCGCCACCGCCACCAGCTGCCACTCCAGCCCCTTGGCGGAGTGCACCGTGAGCACCTGGACGCGGTCACGCGCGGCCACCACCGGGGCGGGCGGCAACCCGTTCTCGACCGACTCCGCCACGTCCAGAAAGGCCAGCAGCCCCGACACCGATGTCGTTGCGCAACGGTCCGGTCCGCCGGCGGCGTCGGCCCGCTCGGCGTAGCCGGCGACGACGTCGGCGAACGCGTCGAGGTGTTCGGTGCCGGTCCAGCCCGCGTTCGCGCCCGCCGCGGCGCGGACCTCGCAATCGACGCCCAGCACCCGGCGCACCTCGGCGACCAGGTCCGGCAGCGAATGGCCCAGGTGGCCGCGGAGGGCGCGCAACTCGGCGGCCAGCGCGGCGACACGCCGATATCCCGCGGCCGAATACGCTTCGGCCGGGCCGGGATCGGCGAGGGCATCGGCCAGGCACGCGGCGTCGGCGTCCGGGCCCGCGGCCATCGCGATCGATTCCGGCGCGGCGGCCGCACCCGCGCTCGGGGCGTCGGCGAGTTGGCGGGCGCGCCGCCAGAGCGCGGCGATGTCCCGGCCCCCGAGGCGCCAGCGCGGGCCCGTGAGCACCCGCATCGTCGCCGCGCCCGCGGTCGGGTCGGCGACCAGCCGCAGCATCGCCACGACGTCGGCGACCTCGGGGACCGAGAGCAGCCCCGCCAGTCCGACCACCTCGACCGGGACTCCCCGGGCGCGCAGGGCGTCGGCGATCGGGGCGGCATCGGCGTTGCGGCGCACCAGAACCGCGGCGGTCGGCGGGCTCACGCCGTCGGACCGGGCCGCCCGGTACCGCGCGGCGACCTCGTCGGCGATCCACTCCCGTTCGGACTGCACATCGGCGAGCAATGCGCAGCGGACGGTCCCGGGCGGGGCGTCCGGGCGCGGCCGCAGGGCATGGACGGCGACCGATCTGCGGCGCGCCTCCGCCGATATGGCGTTGGCCAGCTGCAGGGTCCGCGGCGGGTTGCGCCAGCTCGTCCGCAGCTCCAGAACCGGCGCCGGGGTGCCGTCGGCGAGGGGGAAGTCGGTGGTGAAGCGCGGCAGGTTCGTCGCCGAGGCGCCGCGCCAGCCGTAGATCGACTGGATCGGGTCGCCGACGGCGGTCAGCGCCAGCCCGTCGTCGGCGCCACCGCCGAACAGCGCCGACAGGGCGACCCGCTGGGCGTGCCCGGTGTCCTGGTATTCGTCGAGCAGCACCACCCGGTAGCGGCCCCGCAGGTCCTCGCCCACCTGCGGGAAGTTCGCCGCCAGCCGCGCCGCGCAGGCCATCTGCACGCCGAAGTCCATGGTCTTCGCGGCGCGCATGCGCTCGTGCAGCGCGTCGAGAAGCGGCACCAGCTCGGCGCGCTGGGTCTGGGTGGCCAGCAGCCGCAGCAGCCATTGGCTGGGCCCCCGCTCACGCTGATAGGGACCCGCCGGCAGGGTGTGGATCAGCCGCTCCAGCTCCAGATGGGTATCGCCGAGCTGGCGGGTGTCCACCAGATGTTCGGCCAGTTGCCCCCACAACCGCAGCACCATCGACGTCACCGCGGCGGGGGTCTTGTCGGTATGCAGCTGGCCCCGGTACCCGCTCACAACGTCGAAGGCCAGCTGCCACAGCTCGGTCTCGCCGAGCAGCCGGGTGTCCGGCTCGATGGGCAGCAACAACCCGTAGTCGCGGATCAGCGAACCCGCGAAGGCGTGGTACGTGCTGACCGTCGGCACACCCGCCGGTTCCTCGGGAGCCGCCCCGTCGGGGCCCAACCCGACGCCGGCCAACCGGGCCAGCCGGGACCGCACCCGGCGCAGCAGCTGGCCGGCGGCCTTGCGGGTGAACGTCAGCCCCAGCACCTGGCCGGGCTCGGCGTAGCCGTTGGCGACCAGCCACACCACCCGCGCGGCCATGGTCTCGGTCTTTCCCGCGCCGGCGCCGGCGATGACGACCAGCGGACCGGGCGGTGCCGCGATGACGGCAGCCTGCTCCTCGGTGGGTGGGAAAAGCCCCAGCGCGCAAGCTAATTGGGCGGGGCTGTAGCGCGCGTTCACTGCGCCGCCCCGTCGGCGTGGGCCGGGCACGAGGGCCGCACGGGGCAGTGCGAGCACCCGTCGTTGCGCCGGGCGACGAACCGGGGCCCGGCGGTCGCCTCGGCCGCGCGCCGCACCAGCCGGCGCCATTCGTCGCGGGCGGCCGGCGTCAGCGGATCCTGTTCGCGCTCGGTGGCGCCCGAGGCCCCGGCCTTGCCGAGGTACACCAGCCGCGCGCCGCCCGGTTCGGAATCGGCCGGCTCCCCGGTCACAATTCCCTCGGCCACGGCCAGCTGATACATCGCCAGCTGGGCGTGTTGTTGGGCATCGTCTTTGCTGACCGGCGTCTTGCCGGTCTTGATGTCGACGATCACCAGGCGGCAGGCGGCGTCGCGCTCCAGCCGGTCGACCCGTCCATGCAGCCGGACCTCGCCCCCGCCATCGGCGGACGCGCCGAGGGTTCCGTCAATCTCGACTTCGACGCCGACCTCGGTCAGCTCGCCCCGGGTCCGCGCCCGCCATTCGACGAAGGCCTCGATCATCGCGCGGTGGCGCTCCAGCTCGTTGGCCGAATGCCAGTCGGCCTCGAACGGCAGATGCCGCCACGCGCGGTCCAGCTCGGCCAGCAACTCGGTTGCACTCCGCTGCGGCTCGGCGACCAGGGCGTGCAGCACCGAACCGATGGTGGAGCGCAGATCACGCGGGTTGGTTCCACCATGCCGTTCGGCCAGCCAGCGCAGCGGGCAGTCGTTGAGCATCTGCAGGGTCGACGGGGTCAACGTGACCGCCTCGCCGTCGCCACGCAGCGGTTCGCTGGTGCTGACCGGGACCAGCCCGTGCCAGGCCGCCGGCTCGGCGCCCGGGACACCGGCCCGGGCCAGTCGCGCCAGTTCCCTCGCTGCGCAGGCGCGCTCGGCGTCGTCGACGGCGCCGTCCGGTGCGCACACGACAGCTCGCAGCCGGCCGACCAGCGCGGCGGCGGACAGCACCCGGGGCGCCGAGACGGGTTGCGCGGCCGCGGCGTCGCCGCCGTCGTCTGCCCACCGGGCGAGTTCGTCGCAGAACGCGGACGGCAGCGCGGCCTCGCAGTCCGCTCCGCCGGTGTCGCTGTCCACGGCCGTCACCAGCAAGCGGCGGCGGGCCCGGCCCATGGCCGCCACCAGCAGGCGCCGTTCCTCGGCCAAAAGGGGCGCCCGCACCGACGCGTCGCCGGTGACGCCGTCAAGCACGTCCAGCAACCGCTGGGTGCCCAGCACGCCGCCGCGCGGAGCGGTGTTGGGCCACAACCCCTCTTGCAGCCCCGCGATCACCACCAGGTCCCATTCGTGACCCAATGCGGCGTGCGCGCTGAGCACCCGCACCTGGTCCACGGTCGAGACCGGCTCCTGGTTCACGCCGGGCAGGTGCAGCGCGGCGACGTGCTCGACGAGGCCGCGCAGCGACGCGCCCGACGTGCGGGAAACGTATTGATCGGTGATGTCGAACAGCGCGGTCACCGCCTCCAGGTCGCGGGTGGCCTGCGCGCCGGCGGGTCCGCCGCGTTCGGCGGCCGCCAGCCAGCGCTGCTGCAAGCCGGAGCGCTGCCAGGCGGCCCACAGGGTGTAGCGCGGGTCTTGGCCCGCACGATGGCAGCGCGCGGCGGCGTCCAGAACGGCGCGGACGCGATGCACCGGGCGGAACTGCCGGCCCGGCGGCGGCGCGTCACCGCATAGCGCGCCGGCCAGCAGGTCCGCGGCGTCATCCGGGGCCGGGTTGGAGCGTTGCAGTGTTCGGCGCAGCTGCCGCAGCGAGACCGGGTCGACGCGACCGATGGGACCGGTCAACAGGGCGAGCGCGCGTTCGCCATCGAGCCCGTCGGCGGTGCCCGACAGGACGGTGAGCAGCGCCCGGGCCGCGGGCTCGTCGGACAGCGGTCCGCTTGCGGTGGGCGCGGCCACCGGCACCCCCGCGGCGGCCAACGCGCGCGGCAACCGGATGCCGGCCCGCGGCACCGAGCGGACGATGACCGCCATCTGCGACCACGGCACGCCGTCGACCAGGTGCGCGCGCCGCAGCGTGTCGGCGATCATCGCCGCCTCCGCGTGCGCCGACGCGGCCAGGCGCACCGTGACCGATCCCTCCTCGGGCCCGGTGCCCTCGATCCGGCGGCCCCCGCTGCCGCCGGGCAGCCGGCGCGCGACGCCGCTGACGGCCCGCGCCACCGCCGGCGCGCAGCGGTGCGAGGCCGTCAGCGTCACCGACGGTGCATCGCCCTCCAGCAGCCCGGTGGATTCACCGCCACGGAAGCCGAACACCGCCTGGTTGGGATCGCCGGCGATCAACGCCAGCTCGGCGCCGGCCGCGAGCACCCGGACCAGGCGGGCCGCCTGCGGGTCGAGTTGCTGGGCGTCGTCGACCAACAAGACCCGCACCCGCGCCCGCTCGGCGGCCAGCAGCTCGGGGTCGACGGCGAAGGCCTCCAGGGCGGCGCCCACCAGCTCGGCGGCGCCCAGGGCGGGCGTCGTCGCCTGGGGGGCCGCCGTTCCCACCGCCGCCCGCAGCAGCATCACCTGCTCGTACTGCCGGGCGAACCGGCCGGCGGCCGCCCATTCCGGTCGCCGGTGACGACGGCCCAGGCGCTCCAGCTCCTGCGGGTCCACTCCGCGTTCGGCGCAGCGCGCCAACATGTTTCGCAGCTCGGTGGCGAAGCCCGCGGTGGTAAGCGCGGGGTGTAGATGGGCGGGCCACGCCGTCGCCCCGCGCGGGCCGTCCTCGAGGTCGCCGGCGAGCAACTCCCTGATGATGGCGTCCTGTTCGGCGCTGGTGACAAGCCGAGGGGGCGCATCGCCGGCCCGCTCGGCGGCCCGCCGCAAGACCGCGTACGCGTAACCGTGCACCGTGCGCACCAACGGTTCTCGGACGGCGGTCCGGCAGGGGCCGGTGGCCCGGGGCCTCAGCAACGCCGTCGTCAACGTGGCGCGCGCCGTCGTCCCCAGCCGGCCTGAACCGGTAAGCAGCAGAACCGATTGCGGGTCCAGGCCGGCGTCGATCTGAGCGACCGCGGCATCGACCAGCAGGCTGCTCTTGCCGGTGCCGGGCCCGCCCAGCACCCGGACCGGCCCGCGCGCACCGGGCAGCAGCAGAGCCCGCGCCTCGCTGTCCCAGGTGTACGACATGGCTGCATGCAATCACCAGGGTCTGACAAGTCGGTCCAACCCGAACCGCCGGCGGCCCCTACGCTGGAGTCCGCGAACAGCCCGACCAACGGTCAGGAAGGTAGGTAATCGTGACAGACGTCGAACGCGGCTTTCCCAGCGACGAAGCGCCCGAGGGCGACGCCGCGGAACAGCTGCAGCCCGTCGACTTCGATGACGAGGCCGGCTTGGACACCGAATATCTGACCACCGCCGACCGCGA
Organism: Mycobacterium sp. E2497; assembly: GCF_001668695.1. NCBI lineage: Bacteria > Bacillati > Actinomycetota > Actinomycetes > Mycobacteriales > Mycobacteriaceae > Mycobacterium > Mycobacterium sp. E2497. Next base: position 28 of record NZ_LZKD01000210.1, on the reverse strand, counting down.
GGCGAACGAGGCCGACGTGATCGAGCAG
>NZ_LZKD01000209.1:0-719 GCF_001668695.1 Mycobacterium sp. E2497 | reverse complement strand
CCTCGCCGCGGCAACGCGACGTCGGTCCGCGCCGCTATCGCGGCGTTGATCAGCTCCGCCTTGTTCGGAAAGTAGTTGTAGAGGCTGGCGCTGGTGACGTTCGCGGCCCGGGCGATCTCACGGATGGTGGCGCCCGCGTACCCGAATTCGGCCACGCAGCGCATGGTGGCAACGACGATCCGCTGCCGCGTCTCCTCGCCGCTGGCGCCGACCGGACGTCCCCGTTGCGCCCGCGTCACCGTGCTGTCCTCACTCGCGCGTCCCGTCCGCCGGCTCCCGGTCCCCGACACGGTCGAATATAATCGAGTGATCGATTAGTTTCGGCTTCGCCGCGGAGGTGCGTAGTGCGTGATGGACGGAGCTGCGGCGGGCTTCCCGCCGCATGAGCGTCACGCCGCCGCAATTGGGTCGGCCGGTGGGTGCCGACGGTGAGCAGACCCGGGCCCGCATCATCACCGCCGCGATGCGATGTGTGGCCGAGAATGGCTATTCGCGCACCACGATTCGCGAGATCGCCCGGGCGGCCGACGTCACCAGCGGCAGCCTGTACCACTACTTCCCGAACAAGTCCGAATTGCTGGACGCGGCCGTCGAGGACATCGAACGCATGGCGGTGCCGCGGCTGCGCGCGGCCGCCGCGCGCCCGGGGACCGCCGTCGACCGGATCGAGGCGGTGCTCGACGAATCGGGCCGGCTCATGCGCGAGTATCCCGATCTGG
>NZ_LZKD01000208.1:0-3250 GCF_001668695.1 Mycobacterium sp. E2497 | reverse complement strand
GACGCCGAGCGATTGCAGGTGCTCGCCCAGCACGCGTTCGGTCTCGGTCTGCGCCGTGACCAAACAGAACGGGAACGCGCTGTCGACCGCACCGAACGGGATCCGGGCCAGTTTTTTGTGGCCGGCGTAGCACTCCATCGCGCTGGTCTTGACCCCGGTGCTCACCAGTTCGTCGACGATGCCCATCCGGTCGAACATGTCGAGGCTGCGCGCGTGCACCGCGATCGCGCGCGAGTGTTCGGTGGGTTGCGCCAGCTTGTCGATGACCCGAACGCGCACGCCGCGGCGGGCGAGTTCGTCGGCGGCGACCAGACCGACCGGTCCGGCACCGACGACGAGAACATCGGGGCCTTGGGGGGATGGAGCGGCGGCCATGTCTTCCTCCTGTGGGTGGGGGTAGTTGAGACGAAGTTTCACGCCAGCGTGAGTCTAGGTTCAGCGCCGGGGAAATTTCACGCTATGGTGAAACGTATGGCGAAGAGGCCGATAACTCCCGGTCCGCGAGATGAACGGGGGGTGCTGGCCGCGAAGATTGTTGTCGCCGCCCGTGATGAGTTCGCCGAACACGGCTGGGCGGGAACCACCATCCGGGCGGTGGCGCGCGCGGCCGACGTCGACCCCGCGCTGGTCTATCACTACTTCGGGACGAAGGAGCGGTTGCTTGACGCCGCGACGAACCCGCCGCAGAAATGGCTGGAAGCCGTCGCGAAGGTCTGGACGACGCCGACCGAGAAGCTCGGCACCGCCCTGGTCCAGGTACTGCTGGCGAGCTGGTCCGACGAGGAGATCGGGCCGACCATGTGTGCCATCCTGCAGACCGCCGCGCACGAACCGACGGCGCGCGAGAAATTACGGCGCGGGGTGGTCGACAGCATGATGAACAGCGCGGCACTGGACGGCGACGAACGGGACCGACTGGTTCGCAGCGGGCTCATCGCGTCGCAGATGGTGGGCTTTGCGCTGATCCGCTACGTCTGGAAGATGGAGCCTCTCGCGTCGATGCCGGATGACGAGGTGATCGCCGCAATCGCACCCAACCTGCAGCGTTATGTCGACTGTGACCTCACCAACGGGTCTGCTCAGGCGAGGGGCTGAGCCGAGCAGCCGCCTGGTCGACGGCAACCTTGCACTCGGCATAGGCGAGTGCTAAGAATGACTTTGGCACTCGCGACCAGTGAGTGCTAGGTCGGGACGGTGAGACTGAAGCCGAACACAGCTGCGGTCGTCCGTCGCGGGCACTGCGTCCGGCCAAAGACGTGTAACCCCCAACCGGAGGATTCACTTCGCAATGTCCAAGATCATTGCTTACGACGAAGAGGCCCGTCGCGGCCTCGAGCGGGGGCTCAACGCCCTCGCCGACGCGGTAAAGGTGACGTTGGGTCCCAAGGGCCGCAACGTCGTCCTGGAGAAGAAGTGGGGCGCCCCCACGATCACCAACGATGGTGTGTCCATCGCCAAGGAGATCGAGCTGGAGGACCCGTACGAGAAGATCGGCGCCGAGCTGGTCAAGGAAGTCGCCAAGAAGACCGACGACGTCGCCGGTGACGGCACGACGACGGCCACGGTGCTGGCCCAGGCCCTGGTGAAAGAGGGCCTGCGCAACGTCGCGGCCGGCGCCAACCCGCTGAGCCTCAAGCGCGGCATCGAGAAGGCGGTCGAGAAGGTCACCGAGACCCTGCTCAAGTCGGCCAAGGAGGTCGAGACCAAGGAGCAGATCGCCGCCACCGCCGCGATCTCCGCGGGCGACCAGTCGATCGGCGACCTGATCGCCGAGGCGATGGACAAGGTCGGCAACGAGGGCGTCATCACCGTCGAGGAGTCCAACACCTTCGGCCTGCAGCTCGAGCTCACCGAGGGCATGCGGTTCGACAAGGGCTACATCTCGGGCTACTTCGTCACCGACGCCGAGCGTCAGGAAGCGGTCCTGGAAGACCCGTACATCCTGCTCGTCAGCTCCAAGGTGTCGACCGTCAAGGACCTGCTCCCGCTGCTGGAGAAGGTCATCCAGGCGGGCAAGCCGCTGCTGATCATCGCCGAGGACGTCGAGGGTGAGGCTCTGAGCACCCTGGTCGTCAACAAGATCCGCGGCACCTTCAAGTCGGTCGCCGTCAAGGCCCCCGGCTTCGGTGACCGCCGCAAGGCGATGCTGCAGGACATGGCGATCCTCACCGGTGGCCAGGTCATCAGCGAGGAGGTCGGCCTGTCGCTGGAGAGCGCCGACGTCGCGCTGCTGGGTAAGGCCCGCAAGGTCGTCGTCACCAAGGACGAGACCACCATCGTCGAGGGTGCCGGTGACACCGACGCCATCGCCGGGCGCGTGGCCCAGATCCGCCAGGAGATCGAGAACAGCGACTCCGACTACGACCGCGAGAAGCTGCAGGAGCGCCTGGCCAAGCTGGCCGGCGGTGTTGCGGTGATCAAGGCCGGCGCCGCCACCGAGGTGGAGCTCAAGGAGCGCAAGCACCGCATCGAGGACGCGGTCCGCAACGCCAAGGCCGCCGTCGAGGAGGGCATCGTCGCCGGTGGTGGCGTGGCCCTGCTGCACGCGGCCCCGGCGCTGGACGAGCTGAAGCTCGAAGGTGACGAGGCGACCGGCGCCAACATCGTGCGGGTGGCGCTCGAGGCTCCGCTGAAGCAGATCGCCTTCAACGGTGGCCTGGAGCCTGGTGTGGTGGCCGAGAAGGTCCGCAACTCGCCCGCCGGCACCGGTCTGAACGCCGCCACCGGTGAGTACGAGGACCTGCTCAAGGCCGGCGTCGCCGACCCGGTCAAGGTCACCCGCTCGGCGCTGCAGAACGCGGCGTCCATCGCGGCGCTGTTCCTGACGACCGAGGCCGTCGTCGCCGACAAGCCGGAGAAGGCGGCCGCTCCCGCGGGCGACCCGACCGGCGGCATGGGCGGCATGGACTTCTAGAAAGTCAACGAAAGAGCCCGGTCCCCCTGGGGGCCGGGCTTTTTCGTGCGTTGAGTGTGGGGGCTGGGGACGAAAACTGCCCGGAAATCGTCCGTAGCCCCCACACTCGATGACTCAGACAGGACATCCGGCCTCTCGAAGCTTGGCTCTGACCCGCTCAACCGTCACATGCCCCCGCGACAGCATCTCGGCACTGACCCTGACGACGGACCAGCCGGCCCCTTCCAGCAGCGCGATTCGCTCGATGTCCCACGACCTCTGATATCGGTTCTCCCAGTGCTGGATGCCGTCGTACTCGACGGCGACCTTCCACTCGCGCCATCCCATGTCGACCCG
>NZ_LZKD01000207.1:0-92409 GCF_001668695.1 Mycobacterium sp. E2497 | reverse complement strand
TGGTCGGCTTCCTGTGGGCCACGGTGGCGGGTGCGGTCGCCTGGCTGATCATGCTGCTGGCCTCGCCCTCGGCCCGGTCCGCCGCCCGGCTCCGGACGCCGGGCGGCGCCCAGACCTTCCTGCGGGGGGCCGCCCATTCGATCACCGCCGCCGGCGCGAGCGCGGTTCTGGTGATGGGGTTTCCGGTGTTGTTGAAGCTGACCAGCAACGAGCTGGGGGCCCAGGGCGGGGTGATCATCCTCGCCGTGACGTTGACCCGGGCGCCGCTGCTGGTGCCGCTGACGGCCATGCAGGGCAACCTGATCGCGCATTTCGTCGACGCGCGCAGCGACCGGGTCCGCGCGCTGGTCGCCCCGGCCGCGATCGTCGGCGGCATCGGCGCGGTGGGGGTGCTGGCGGCCTGGGCCGTGGGCCCCTGGCTGTTGCAGGTGGCCTTCGGGCCGCAGTACCACGCCGGCGGCGCGCTGCTGGCCTGGCTGACCGCCGCGGCCGTGGCGATCGCGATGCTGACGCTGACCGGCGCCGCCGCGGTGGCGGCGGCGCTACACCGGGCGTACGCGCTCGGTTGGGTCGGCGCGACGGTGGCGTCGGGGTTGCTGCTGCTGTTGCCGCTGCCGCTGCAGACGCGCACCGTCGTCGCCTTGCTATGTGGCCCGCTGGTGGGAATCGGCGTTCATCTGGTGGCGCTGTCGCGCGCCGGGCGCCCCGCCGGCTGATCGCGTGTACCTTTTGGGCTGAATGGACACTGCATCACCCAAGTACGCGGGCGCCTGGATCGTCATCCCCGCCTTCAACGAAGCCACCGTCATCGGCGAGGTGGTCGCCGATGTGCGCTCCGTCTTCGACAATGTCGTCTGCGTGGACGACGGCAGCACCGACGGCACGGGTGAGGTCGCCAGGCGGGCCGGCGCCCACCTGGTGCGCCATCCGATCAACCTCGGCCAGGGTGCGGCCATCCAGACCGGCGTCGAGTACGCCCGCAAACAGCCTGGGGCGCAGGTCTTCGCCACGTTCGACGGTGACGGGCAGCACCGGGTCAAGGACCTGGCGGCGATGGTCGACCGGCTCTGCGCGGAGGACGTCGACGTCGTCATCGGGACGCGGTTCGGCGCGGCGATGGGCACCCGGCCGCCGTTTCTCAAGCGGCTCGTGCTGCGGACCGCCGCCCGGCTGAGCCGGCGCGGTCGCCGACTTGGCCTGACGGACACCAACAATGGGCTGCGGGTGTTCAACAGAAAGGTCGCCGACGGGCTGGACATCACCATGAGCGGCATGAGCCACGCCAACGAGTTCATCATGCTGATCGCCGAAAACCATTGGCGCGTCGTCGAACAGCCGGTCGAGGTGCTCTACACCGATTACTCGAAGTCGAAGGGGCAGCCGCTGCTCAACGGCGTCAACATCATCTTCGACGGTTTCCTGCGAGGGAGGATTCCTAAGTGAACTGGATCCAGGTGCTGCTGATCGGCTCGATCATTGCGCTGCTCGTCTATCTGCTGCGATCCCGTCGCAACTCGCGATCGAAGGCCTGGGTCAAGGTCGGCTACGTCGTCTTCGTGCTGGCCGGCATCTATGCCGTGCTGCGGCCCGACGACACCACGGTCGTGGCGCACTGGTTCGGGGTGCGCCGCGGCACCGACCTGATGCTCTACGCGCTCATCATGGCGTTCTGCTTCACCACGCTCAGCACCTACATGCGGTTCAAGGACCTGGAGCTGCGCTACGCGCGTCTCGCGCGCGCCCTGGCGCTCGAGGGCGCCCAGACGCCCGAACCCGAACGGACCTAGACCGTCTGGGCGTGACGGAAGTACTCGACCGTGCGGCGCACGCCGTCGTCGAGCCGCACCTGCGGACGCCAGCCCAAGACCCGTTCCGCCAAACCGATGTCGAGGCAGGACCGCCTCAGGTCACCCAGCCGGTCCGGATGAAACTCCGGGTCGTCCGGACCCCCGACGGCCGCGGCCACCGCCGAATGCAGTTGGCGGTCCGAGGTTTCGATCCCGGTGCCGACGTTGAACCGCTGCCCGCCGCCGGCGTCCCCGGACGCCCTGACGAAGGCGTCGACCACGTCGTCGACGAACACGTAGTCGCGGGTCTTCCCGCCGTCGCCGAACACCTTGGTCGGCTTACCCGACAGCAGCGCCTGGGCGAAGATCGCCACCACGCCGGCCTCGCCGTGCGGGTCCTGGCGGGGTCCATAGACGTTGGCCGGGGCGATGTGCGAGCACTCCATGCCGTACAGGTGGCGGAACGTGTTCAGGTAGATCTCGCCGGCCACCTTGCCGGCGGCGTACGGCGAGGCCGGATCCGTGGGCACCGTCTCGGGGGTCGGGTATACCGGCGGCGTGCCGTAGATGGATCCCCCCGAGGACGTGTGCACGATTTTGCGCACCCCGGTCATGCGGGCCGCGTCGGCCAGCCGGATGGTGCCGATGACGTTGACCGAGGCGTCGAATTGCGGGTCCGCCACCGAGTGCCGCACGTCGATCTGCGCGGCCAGGTGAAACACCACCTCCGGGCGGTGCTCGTCGAGGATGGCCTGCAGGTCGGCGGTGACGATGTCGGCTTCGGCGAAGACGTACGCCGGGTTGTCGGCCAGGTGCTCGATGTTGGTCGCGCGGCCGGTGGCGAAGTTGTCCAGCCCCACCACGGTGTGGCCGTCGGCCAGCAGGCGGTCGGCTAGCGTCGACCCGATGAATCCGGCAGCCCCGGTGACCAGTGCGCGCACCGGCCCACCATACATAGGGGTGGTGGCCGTCGCGCTGATCGCCGTCCAGCTGGGGATTCGCGCGGCGCTGGCGTTCGGGGGCTACTTCTACTGGGACGACCTGATCCTGATCGGCAAGGCCGGCACCCACAACCTGCTCGCGCCGGCCTACCTGTTCGACGACCACGACGGCCACGTCATGCCCGGCGCTTTCCTGCTCGGCGGCGCGATCATCCGGCTGGCCCCCCTGAACTGGACGGGGCCGGCGATCAGCCTGCTCGTGCTGCAGCTGCTGGCGTCGCTGGCGCTGCTGCGCGCCCTGCACGTCGTCCTCGGCTGGCGGCCGGTGCTGCTGATCCCGCTGACGTTCGCGCTGTTCACCCCGCTGGCCGTGCCGGGGTTCGCGTGGTGGGCGGCGGCGCTGAACTCGCTGCCGATGCTGGCGGCGCTGGCCTGGGTGTGCGCCGATGCCGTGCTGCTGGTCCGCACCGGGAACCGGCGCTACGCGGTGACGGGGACGCTGGTCTACCTCGGGGGCCTGCTGTTCTTCGAGAAGGCCGCGGTCATCCCGTTCGTCGCCTTCGCGGTCGCCGCGCTGCTGCGCCACGTGCAGGGCGATCCGGCGGCGCTGCGGACGGTGTGGCGCGCCGGGCTCCGGCTGTGGCTGGCGACGCTCGCGTTGACGGCCGGCTGGATCGCGCTCTATCTGGCCGTGGTGAACCAGCGGCGGTGGAGTTCCGACCTGGCGATGACGTCGCAGCTGCTGGCGCGGTCGGTCACGCACGGCATCGTCCCGGGGCTGGCCGGCGGGCCGTGGCACTGGGACCGGTGGGCGCCGGCCTCGCCGTGGGCGACGCCCCCGCCGTTGGTGATGGCGCTCGGCTGGCTGGTGCTGGCCGGCGCGCTGGTGGTGTCGCTGCTGCGCAAGCAGCGCATCGGGGCGGTGTGGCTGACCGCGGCCGGCTACGCCGTCGCCTGCCAGGTGCCGATCTATCTGATGCGCTCGTCGAAGCAGACCGCGCTGGAACTCGCCCAAACCCTGCGGTACTTCCCCGATCTCGTCTTCGTGCTGGCGCTGCTGGCCGCCGTCGCGTTCTGCGCGCCCAACCGGGCCGCCGGGCCGCGCTGGCTGGACGCCTCGCCCGGACGCGCCGCGGTGACGCTGGGTTTGGCGGCGCTGTTCGTCGCCAGCAGCCTGTACTCGACGGCGACGTTCCTGACCAGCTGGCGCGACAACCCGGCCCAGCGGTACCTGCAGAACGCCCGGGCCGATCTGGCCGCGGCGCACGCGGCGTCCACGGCGCCGCTGCTGGATCAGGAGGTCGATCCGCTGGTGCTGCAGCGGGTGGCGGCGCCGGAGAACCTGGCGAGCCACCTGTTCGCCCTGCTGCGAGACAGGCCCGAATTCGCCTCCGCCACAACCCGATTGCGGATGCTCGACAGCTCCGGCCACCTGGTCAGGGCGCGGGTGACCTGGGTCCGGACCATCCTGCCGGGCCCCTTGCCGCAGTGCGGGTATTTCGCGCAGCCCGACCACCCGGCACGACTGGTCCTCGACGGGCCGCTGCTGCCCGCCGACTGGAGCGTCGAACTCAATTACCTGGCCAACAGCGAGGGAACGATGACGCTGACGATGACGCAGGGACCAGACGTCAAGGTCCCCGTGCATCCGGGGCTCAACCGGGTCTTCGTCCGGCTGCCCGGCGCGGGGGACGCGATCACCGTGCGCGCCAACACCACCGCGCTGGCGTTATGCCTCGCCTCGGGTCCGGTGGGTTTCCTGGCGCCGGCCTGAAAGCCGCGCCCGGCGGAAGAACTGTGGAGCCGCCTGGGGGAATCGAACCCCCGACCTATTCATTACGAGTGAATCGCTCTACCGACTGAGCTAAGGCGGCACACCCTGATGCCGGGCGGCACGAGTCTACGGCAGGCGGACGGGCCGACCCAAGTTAGGATTGCCCGGCTCTCCCCCTAGCCGCTTCGCGGCGGGGGCACCCCCACCTCACACGGCTGCGCCGTGTGCATCGTCACCGGGCGGTTCAGTCGCGCAGTTCCTGGCCGAAGGTGGCCACCATGGCGTCGACGGCGAACTTGGGCTTGACGTTCATCGCCAACGCCTCGCGGCACTCCAGCACCGCCTCGATGCAGCGCAGCAACCGCGGCGGTGCGGCATGGGCGGCCAGGGCCGCCGCCCGGTCAGCCATGTCCGGGTGATTGGGCTGCACCGAGCCCGCGCCCGCCGAGAGCATGAGCGCGTCCCGGAAATACGTCGCCAGGTCGATCAGCGCCCGGTCCAGCGCGTCGCGGGAGGCGCGGGTCTGACGCGACTTCTGCCGCCGTTCGAGGTCTTTCATCGCGCCGGCGGCGCCGCGCATCGCCCCTGCCGTGCCCTTGCCGGTGCCGCCGGCGCCCAGGGCCGTCCGCAGCTCCTCCGTCTCGGCCTCGGCGCGGTCGGCGGTGAGCACCACGGCCTCGGCCTCGGCCGCGGCCACCAGCTCCTCGGCGGCGGCATAGGCCCGCGACGGCGTGGCGGCGTCGCGAACCAGCGCCAGCGCCCGTTCGCGGCGCGCCCGGGCCTCGGCATCGGTCGCCAGCCGCCGCGCCCGGCCCACGTGGCCGCCGCTGACCGAGGCCGCCCAGTTCGCGGTGTCGGCACTCAGGCCGTCGCTGTCGATCAGCACGCGCGCGATCGCCTCGGTCGGCGGGGTCACCAGCGCGACGTGCCGGCAGCGGGACCGCAACGTGATGGCGATGTCCTCGGGGTCCACCGACGGCGCGCACAGCAGGAACACCGTCGACGGGGGCGGCTCCTCCACCACCTTCAGCAGCGCGTTGGCGGCGCCCTCGGTCAGCCGGTCGGCGTCCTCGATCACCACGATCTGCCGGTGCCCGGTGGCCGGCCGCCGCGACGCGATCTGCACGATGCCGCGCATCTCGTCCACCCCGATGGACAGCCCCTCGGGGATCACCCGGCGCACGTCGGCGTGGGTGCCGGCCATCGTCGTCGTGCAGGCGCGGCACTGCCCGCACCCCGGGCCCCCGTCTTCGACAGCAGACGTGCACTGCAGCGCGGCCGCGAAGCACAGCGCCGCGACCGAGCGCCCCGATCCGGGGGGACCCGTGATCAGCCAGGCGTGTGTCATAGTCCCGCCGCCGGCGTCGCTGTGAACCAGATCACCGCGGGCGGCCCTGGCGGCGGTGAGTAATTCGGCCGTCACCGCGTCCTGGCCTACCAGCCGCGTAAACACCCCGGACATCACCGGTAACAGTAGCCACCACCGCCGACAGATACCGATCGGCCACCGTATCGCGACGATCCCGTTACATTCCCCCTGTTTTCGGCCCGGCTGGGCCCGGTTCGAGATCGTTGTAAGTTTCCGACAAGTCCATGCCGACCGATACGGTGGGATCGTGGCATCACCGGCAGCACTGCCCGGGCGGATCAGCGGATTCGTCCGGTGGGTGGTGCGTACCCCGTGGCCGCTGTTCTCGCTGAGCATGCTGCAGGCCGACATCATCGGCGCCCTGTTCGTGCTCGGCTTCCTGCGCTACGCGCTGCCCCCCGAGGATCGCATCCAGCTGCAGGATCTGCCGGTTCTGAACCTGGCGGTCTTCGGGGCCGCGCTGGTGGTGTTGTTCCTGGCCGGCTGGATGGTGAATCTGAAGCTGCTGATGCCGGTCTTTCGCTGGCAGCGCCGGGACAACCTGCTCGCCGAGGCCGACCCGGCCGCCACCGAGCTGGCCCGTAGCCGGGCCCTGCGGATGCCCTTCTACCGCACGCTGATCAGCATGGCGGCCTGGTGCATCGGCGGCGTGGTGTTCATCATCGCCAGCTGGTCGGTCGCGCGGTTTGCCGCGCCCGTCGTGGCCGTCGCCACCGGGCTGGGCGCCGCGGCCACCGCGATCATCGGCTACCTGCAGTCCGAGCGGGTGCTGCGGCCGGTGGCCGTGGCGGCCCTGCGCAGCGGTGTGCCCGAGAACGTCCAGGCGCCCGGCGTGATCCTGCGGCAGATCCTGACGTGGATGCTGTCCACCGCGGTCCCGGTGCTGGCGATCGTGCTGGCGGTGATGGCGGACAAGGCGTCGCTGCTGCACGCCACCCCGGAGAAGCTGTTCACCCCGATCCTGTTGCTGGCGCTGGCGGCGCTGGGCATCGGCTTCGTCAGCACCCTGCTGGTGGCCATGTCGATCGCCGACCCGCTGCGCCAGCTGCGCTGGGCGCTGTCGGAGGTGCAGCGCGGAAACTACAACGCGCACATGCAGATCTACGACGCCAGCGAGCTGGGCCTGCTGCAGGCCGGCTTCAACGACATGGTGCGCGACCTCTCCGAGCGGCAACGACTGCGTGACCTGTTCGGCCGCTACGTCGGCGAAGATGTCGCCCGGCGGGCACTGGAGCGCGGCACCGAGCTGGGCGGCCAGGAGCGCAACGTCGCGGTGCTGTTCGTCGACCTGGTCGGCTCCACCAAGCTCGCCGCGACCCGGCCCCCGGCCGAGGTGGTCCACCTGCTCAACGAGTTCTTCCGGGTGGTCGTCGAAACCGTCGGCCGCCACGGCGGTTTCGTCAACAAGTTCCAGGGCGACGCCGCGCTGGCGATCTTCGGCGCGCCGATCGAACACCCCGACGCTTCGGGCGGCGCGCTCGCCGCGGCCCGCGAGCTGCACGACGAGCTGCTTCCGGTGATCGGGTCCGCGGAGTTCGGGATCGGGGTGTCGGCGGGCAGGGCGATCGCCGGGCACATCGGGGCGCAGGCCCGCTTCGAGTACACGGTGATTGGGGACCCGGTCAACGAGGCCGCCCGGCTGACCGAGCTGGCCAAGCTGGAGCCCGGGCACGTGCTGGCGTCGGCGATCGCGGTCAGCGGCGCACTGGACGCCGAGGCCCTGTGCTGGGATGTGGGCGAGGTGGTCGAGCTGCGCGGGCGCACCGCCCCCACCCAGCTGGCGCGGCCGGTGAAGCTGGCCGGGTCCACGGACTCCCACCCCGTACGGCCCGTGCGCGAGGATGTGCACAGCGAGGCCATCGGCCCCGGCTTCTAGGGGCTAGCTGCCGCGCTTGGCGGCCTTCTTGGCCGGGGCCTTCTTGCGCGCGGCCTTTTTCGCCGGACGCTTCACCGGGCCGCGCGCCCGCCGGTCGGCCAGCAGTTCGGCGGCCCGCTCGTCGGTGATCGACAGCACGTCGTCGCCCTTGCGCAGGCTCGCGTTCGTCTCGCCGTCGGTGACGTAGGGGCCGAACCGGCCGTCCTTGATCACCATCGGCTTGCCGGTCGCCGGGTCGGCGCCCAGCTCGCGCAGCGGCGGCGCGGCGGCGGCCTGCCGGCCGCGGCGCTTGGGCTCGGCGTAAATCTTCAGCGCCTCGTCGAGCGTGATCTCGAAGATCTGGTCCTCGGTGGCCAGCGAGCGAGAGTCGGTGCCGCGCTTGAGGTATGGGCCGTAGCGGCCGTTCTGCGCGGTGATCTCCTCACCGGTCTGGGGGTCCACGCCCACCACCCGGGGCAGCGAAAGCAGCTTCAGCGCGTCCTCGAGGGTGACGGTCTGCAGGTCCATGCTGCGCAGCAGCGAACCGGTGCGAGGCTTCGGTCCGGTGGGCTTCTTCCCCTTCTTGGCTGGGGTGGCGTCGCCGTCTTCCGGGGGCGGCTCAGGCAGGATCTCGGTCACGTAGGGGCCGTACCGGCCGTCCTTGGCGACGATCTCGTGCCCGGTCTGCGGGTCGACGCCCAGCGAGCGTCCCTGCTGCGGCGTGGCGAACAGCTGCTCGGCCACCTCCAGCGTCAGCTCGTCGGGCGTCAGCGAGTCGTTGAGGTTGGCGCGCTGCGGCGTCGGTTCGCCGTCGTCGCCGGTGACCATGCGTTCCAGGTAGGGCCCGTTCTTACCCACCCGGACGTACACCGGCCGGCCCTGCTCGTCATCAAACAGCTTGATGGAGTTGACTTCTCGGGCGTCGATGCCTTCGAGGTTGACGCCGACGAGCTTCTTCAGCCCGCCGGACCGGGCCACCGAGTCGGCCACCCCGTGGTCGCCGCCGAAGTAGAAGCGGTTGAGCCAGTCGGTGCGCCGCTCCTGCCCGGAGGCGATCGCGTCGAGTTCGTCCTCCATCGCGGCGGTGAAGCCGTAGTCGACGAGCCTGCCGAAATGCTGTTCCAGCAAACCGGTTACGGCGAACGCGACCCACGACGGCACCAGGGCGCTGCCCTTCTTGTGCACGTAGCCACGGTCCTGGATGGTCTTGATGATCGACGAGTACGTCGACGGGCGGCCGATGCCCAGCTCCTCGAGCGCCTTCACCAGCGACGCCTCGGTGTAGCGCGCCGGCGGGTTGGTGGCGTGGCCGTCGGGGGTGAGTTCGACGGCGTCCAGCCGCTGGCCCTGCGTCAACTGCGGCAGCCGGCTCTCGGCGTCGTCGGCCTCGCCGCCGGCCAATTCGTCGACGGTTTCCACGTAGGCCTTCAGGAAGCCGGCGAACGTGATGGTGCGCCCGCTCGCGGAGAACACGACTTCTCTTCGGGTACCGGCCGCCGTTGATTGACCGTTGATCCGCAGGCTCAGCGTCGTGCCGCGCGCGTCGGCCATCTGCGATGCCACCGTGCGCTGCCAGATCAGCTCGTAGAGCCGGAATTCGTCGCCGTCGAGCTCGCGGCGCACCGCGTCCGGGGTCGCGAACGCCTCGCCGGCGGGCCGGATGGCCTCGTGCGCCTCCTGGGCGTTCTTCACCTTGCGGGTGTACTGACGCGGCGACGGCGAGACGTACTCCTCGCCGTAGAGCTGACGCGCCTGGGTGCGCGCGGCGTTGATCGCCGACTGCGACAGCGTCGTCGAGTCGGTACGCATATAAGTGATGTAGCCGTTCTCGTAGAGCCGCTGGGCGATGCTCATGGTGCGCTCGGAGGAGAACCGCAGCTTGCGGCCCGCCTCCTGCTGCAGCGTCGACGTCATGAACGGCGCGTAGGGCCGGCGGGTGTACGGCTTCTCCTCCACCGAGGCGACGGAGAGCTGGGCGCCACGCAGCCCGGTGGCCAGCTCCGTCGCCTGAACCTCGTCCAGCACTGTGACTTCGTCGGACTTGCGCAGCTGGCCCAGCGAGTCGAAGTCACGGCCGGTGGCCACCCGCAGCCCGTCGACGGAGCTCAGCCGGGCGGTGAACGTGGGCGGTGAGGCCTGCGGGTCGGACACGCTGGCGTCCAGCCGGGCCAGAATGTCCCAGTAGGAGGCGCTGCGGAACGCCATGCGGTCGCGTTCCCGCTGCACGATGATGCGCGTGGCCACCGACTGCACCCGGCCCGCCGACAGCTTGGGCGCGACCTTCTTCCACAGCACCGGGCTGACCTCGTAGCCGTACAGGCGGTCCAGGATGCGGCGGGTTTCCTGCGCGTCGACCAGGTCGATGTCCAGGTCACGGGGGTTTTCGGCGGCCTCGAGGATGGCCGGCTCGGTGATCTCGTGGAACACCATCCGCTTGACCGGGATGTTGGGCTTCAGGGTTTCCAGCAGGTGCCAGGCGATGGCTTCGCCCTCGCGGTCACCATCGGTGGCGAGATAGAGCTCGTCGACGCCTTTCAGCAAGCCCTTCAGTTCGCTGACGGTGCTCTTCTTCTCCGGGCTGATGATGTAGAGCGGTTCGAAGTCGTGATCGACGTTGACCCCGAGCCTGGCCCACGGCTCGGACTTGTATTTCGCCGGCACGTCGGCCGCGGCGCGGGGCAGGTCTCGGATGTGTCCCCGCGAGGATTCGACGATGTAGTTGGACCCCAGGTAGCCGGCCAATTTGCGCGCCTTGGTCGGCGACTCGACGATGACGAGTCGCCTACGGCTCCCAGCCCGGCCGCTTTCGCGGTCCTTGAGATTCTGGTCGGCCAACTACGCTTACGCTCCATCCTTGATCCCGGCCCCCCTGCGAGGCCGCCCCGCAGAAGAATGACAGGCCGGCGTGGAAAATTCCGCGGAAATTCAGATACGCCAGCGTTCCTTCGCCCTCGGGCACCTGACAATTTCGCACCCTTGGGCGCAACTGCGCAAACCGGCAAGCGGAATCGCAAATCTATTTCGGCGGTTATACCCGCGGCCACACCGATGATGCCTCGACCCCGGCGGGGGCGTCGCCCACGTTCTCTACCAGGCGCGATAGCCGCCGACGCCCGCTGATCCGCAGCGCCGGGCGACCACCGCGGGTGCCGATCAGGGTGGGGGCGATTCCGACCCGCATCAAAGCCGACGCCAGCGGGGAATGGGTATCGGGCGCGTGGGGATCGAGCCCGAGCAGATAATGGTCGCCGTCGGGATGACCGGCCGCCAGCGTCCATGCCCGCAATTCGCGTGGCCCGGGCAGCCACCGCGGCGGCACGGTCTTGACCGCCCCGCGCGTCCATTCGGTGGCCAAATTCACCAGGGACGCGGTGACCGTCGTCCGCACCAGCGGGGTGTCCTCGTCGGTGCGGCCGATCTCGAACGCCAGGCCGGCCTCGCGGATCATCTCGGCCAGCGCGCCGGCGCGCCACGGCTGGTCCACCACCACGGAAAGCCGTGCGCCCTGCGCCTCGTGGCCACCGACCATGACGATCTGACCGGAAGCCGCCAGCACCCCGGAGAGATCGGCGACCGCGGGCGGCACCGACTCCGCTGTGAAGAAGGAAAGCTGGCTCACGCCACCGACAGTAGGCCAGGTCGACCGTCCGCGTCTTGAGGCGCGGCGCGCCGGCGACCTCGCGAGCCCGCCAGGTTACGAAAACCCCCCGGCGGGCCCGCTGGGCGGGACTGCACGGGGGGTTCGTGGAGATTCGGCTCGTCTTAGACGGAGCGGACTCCGGTGGCCTGGGGGCCCTTAGGGCTGTGGCCGATCTCGAACTCGACCTTCTGGTTTTCTTCGAGGGTGCGGAAGCCCGAACCCTGGATCTCCGTGTAGTGGACAAACACGTCTGCGGAGCCGTCTTCGGGGGCGATGAACCCGAAGCCCTTCTCCGCGTTGAACCACTTCACAGTTCCCTGTGGCATCTCTCGATCTTTCCTTTTCTTCTGGGTGCGGGGCATCGCCTTTCGATGCCCCGGGCCTGTACGACCGCCATACCTCGCTCAGTCGCCGGAACTTCACCCGACCGATTAACCTCGCAGGAACCGCGGCCGCAACGATAGATCCTGCGAAAGTTTGACACGAACACAGAAGCTGCGACCGCAAATAGTCAACCATGTTCATCGCTTCGGCGACAGACTTGCGCCGTTGGACGCAGTCTCGGCCGAGTCCCAGGAGGGTGCGGATGGCGAGTTTCGGTAGCGAGCTGCTCGCCGCCGCGCTCGCCGGAACCGCGGCCGACGAGCACCCGCTGCGCCACGTCGCCGAGCTGCCGGCCCGCGGCGGCCGCCCGCACGGCTGGCCGGCGTGGGCCGAGCCCGACGTGGTGCGCGCGTTCACCGACCGCGGCGTCAGCTCACCCTGGTCACACCAGTCGGTGGCCGCGGAATTGGCGCACGCCGGCCGTCACGTGGTGGTGAGCACCGGGACCGCGTCGGGCAAGTCGCTGGCCTATCAGCTGCCCGTGCTCAACGCGCTGGCCACCGATCCCCGCGCCCGGGCGCTGTACCTGTCGCCGACGAAGGCGCTGGGCCACGATCAATTGCGCGCCGCGCACGCGCTCACCGCGGCCATCCCGCGGTGCCACGACGTCGCACCCACCGCTTACGACGGTGACAGCCCCCCGGAAGTGCGCAGGTTTGCGCGCGAACGCTCCCGCTGGCTGTTCTCCAACCCCGACATGATCCATCTGTCGATCTTGCGCAACCACGCCCGCTGGGCCGTGCTGCTGCGCGGGCTTCGGTTCGTGATCGTCGACGAATGCCATTACTACCGTGGAGTTTTCGGATCGAACGTGGCGATGGTGCTGCGCCGGTTGCTGCGGCTGTGCGCGCGCTACTCCGCTACACCGACGGTCATCTTCGCCAGCGCGACGACGGACGCGCCGGGCGCGACGGCCGCCGAGCTCATCGGGCTCCCGGTCGACGAGGTCACCGAGGACGGTTCCCCCCAGGGCGCCCGGACGGTGGCGTTGTGGGAACCGGCGCTGCGGACCGACCTGCTGGGCGAGAACGGCGCGCCCGTGCGCCGTTCGGCTGGCGCGGAGGCGGCGCGGGTGATGGCCGACCTGGTCGCCGAGGGGGCGCAGACGCTGACGTTCGTCCGGTCGCGCCGCGCCGCCGAGCTCACCGCGCTGGGCACCCAGGCACGGTTGGACGACATCGCGCCGGAGCTCTCCGGCAAGGTGGCCTCCTATCGGGCCGGCTATCTCGCCGAGGACCGCAGCGCGCTGGAGCGCGCCCTGGCGGAGGGCCGGCTGCGCGGGCTGGCCACCACCAACGCCCTGGAGCTGGGTGTCGACATCGCGGGGCTGGACGCGGTGGTGCTCGCCGGGTTCCCCGGGACGGTCGCCTCGTTCTGGCAGCAGGCCGGCCGGTCGGGCCGGCGCGGGCAGGGCGCGCTGGTCGTGCTGATCGCCCGCGACGATCCGCTGGACACCTACCTGGTGCACAACCCGGCGGCGCTGCTGGGCAAGCCGGTCGAACGGGTGGTGATCGATCCCGCCAATCCTTACATTCTGGGGCCCCAACTTCTTTGTGCCGCAACCGAAATGCCGCTCGACGAGGCGGAGGTGCGTGACTTCGGTGCCGCCGGGGTGGCCGAGGCCCTGGTCGACGATTTGGTTGAGCAAGGACTGCTGCGGCGCCGCAACGGCAAGTACTTTCCCGCGGCCGGTCTGGAACCGCATGGCGCGGTGGACATCCGGGGGTCGGCGGGCGGCCAGATCGTCATCGTGGAGGCCGACACCGGGCGGTTGCTGGGCAGCACCGGCGTCGGCCAGGCGCCGGCTTCGGTCCATCCGGGCGCGGTTTATCTGCACCAGGGCGAGAGTTACGTCGTCGACTCGCTGGACCTCGAGGACGCGATCGCCTTCGTGCACGCCGAGGACCCCGGTTACGCCACGTTCGCGCGGGAAATCACCGACATCGCCGTCACCGGTACCGGCGAACGCTCGCGCTACGGGCCGGTCACCCTGGGGCTGGTGCCGGTCACCGTCACCCACCGGGTGGTGGGGTACCTGCGCCGCCGGCCTTCGGGGGAGGTCATCGACTTCATCGAGCTAGACATGCCCGAACAGACGCTGGCGACCACCGCGGTGGTGTACACCATCACCGAAGAGGCGTTGCTGCGCAACGGTATTGATGCGCCGCGGATTCCCGGGTCGCTACACGCCGCCGAGCATGCGGCGATCGGCCTGCTCCCGCTGGTGGCCAGCTGCGACCGTGGCGACATCGGCGGCCTGTCCACCGCGGTGGGACCCGACCCGGCCGGTCTGCCCAGCGTTTTCGTGTACGACGGCTATCCGGGCGGGGCCGGGTTCGCCGAACGCGGGTTTCGCCAGGTGAGCACCTGGCTGGGCGCGACCGCCGCGGCCATCGAGGCATGCGAGTGCCCGCGCGGATGCCCCTCCTGCGTGCAGTCGCCCAAGTGCGGCAACGGCAACGACCCGCTCGACAAGGCGGGTGCGGTGCGAGTCCTGCGGCTGGTGCTCGCGCAGTTGCCGCACGCGGAGCGCTCCGCGGGATGACGGCCGGCCCCCAAGGATGCGGGTCGTCGCCGTAAAATCTCACCGTATGGGCCACGACTGGTTGCTCGTGGAGACGCTGGGGGGTGAACCCACCGTGGTGGCGCAGGGACGCCAGCTGAAAAACCTCGTCCCCATCACCACGTTCATGCGCCGCAGCCCCTACCTCTCCGCGGTTCGGACGGCGATCGCCGAGTCGGTGCAGACCGGGCAGAGCCTGACCAGCATCACCCCCAAGCGCGACCGCGTCATTCGCACCGAGCCGGTGGTGATGTCCGACGGCTACATCCACGGCGTGCACGTGTGGACCGGCCCCGCCGACGTCGAGCCGCCCGAACGCCCCACCCCGGGGCCTCTGAAGTGGGACCTGACCCTGGGCGTCGCCACCGACACCCGGGAGTCGCTGGTGAACAGCGGGAAGAATCCCGAAGTCGAGGTGACCTTCGGCAGGGCCTTCGCGGAAGACCTTCCCTCGCGCGAGCTCAACCAGAACGAAACCAAGGTGCTCGCGATGGCCGTCAAGGCGGAGCCTGACCAAACACTTTGCAGCACATGGGATCTCACCGACTGGCAGGGCAACCCCATGCGCATCGGCTTCGTGGCGCGCACCGGCCTGGAGCCCGGCCCCGACGGCCGGGACCATCTGGTCGCGCGGGCGATCAACTGGCGCGCGGAACTCAAGGGCCCGGAGGTGTCGACAGACGATCTGGCGCAACGGATCCTGAGCGGGCTCGCCCAGGCCGGCGTGCACCGCGCGCTGATCGACCTCAAGAACTGGGCCCTGCTGAAATGGCTGGACGAGCCGTGCACCTTCTACGACTGGCGAGGCAGTGAGACGGGCAAGCCGAAGGTGCACCCCGATGACCAGCACCTGGTGTCCTCGATGACCGAGGAATTCGTCCACGGCGCCACCAGCCGAGTGCTGCGAATGCCCGGCCGCGACACCGAGTGGGTGCCGGTGCACGTCACCGTCAACAGGGTGGAGATCGAACCGGGCGCCTACGCCGGGCTGGTCTCGCTGCGGTTGCCCTCCAACGAGGAACTGGCCGCCGTGGGATTGTCGGGCGGCCCCGACCCGGGCTCCTAGCCGGGCGCAGGCCCCGCCCGTGCGGCGGCGCTCGCCGCCCCGCCGAGGACCGCGACACGCACCGTGACGACGACGTCGAGATCGTCCACCGCGCAACCGGCCTCGGTCCCCATCGCCCGGGCCACCGCCGTCGCACGGGCGCACGCGGCTTCGGGTCCGGCCGCCAACCGGCCGGCGGCGGCCAACGCGGCAAGGTCGGCCGCCGCCTGCGCGCGGTGGCGCGCGACCACGACCGCGCCGACCCAGGCCGCGGCGACCGTGGTGCACAGCAGCACCGCCACCATCCAGGCCGCGACCAGGGTGGTCGAGCCGCGGTCATGCCGACGGCTCGGCGACCGAGACCGCTTTTGCCGCGATGTCGAGCGCCGGCAACAGCTCCGAACGCGCGACGACGGTGGCCACCAGGAACTCGCCGTCGCGGTGCACCTCGACGCGCGCCCCGGCGGGGGCGATGCGCCGAGCCGCGCCGAGCGCCGACCGTTCGTCGCCGCGGGCGGCCAGCCGGGCCGCCTCCCGGGCGGCGTCCACGCAGCGGACCTGCATCGACAGCGCGGCGATGCCGGCCAGACACAGCACCAGCACGACGACCAGCGTGGCCACGCCCAAGGCCGCCTCCACGGTGCCGGCACCCGCACTGCCCGCTAGACCTTGGTGCTGAGCGCCCGACCGATGATGTGGGTCAGCGCCGACACGATGGAGTCGCCGGTCACGACGGTGTACAGGATCGCACCGAAGGCGGCGGCGGCGATGGTGCCGATGGCGTACTCGACCGTGGACATGCCCGACTCGTCGGACGCCAGAACCGTTACACGGGCCACCAGGCCCCGAAACATGTTGTGCAGCAACACTTCCCTTTCTCTTCACCATAATCCCGACTGCAATACCTGACCGGCGAGCCCGGCCACCACGGGAACGATGCCCAGGCACACGAACGCCGGCAGGAAGCACAATCCGAGCGGCCCGGCGATCAACACCCCGGCGCGCTCGGCGGTGGCGGTGGCAGCGTGCGCGGCGTTGTGGCGGGATTGGTCCGCCAACTCGGCGACGCCCTCGGCCAGCGCGGCGCCCGACGCCGCCGAGCGCCGGGCCAGCCGCAGCAGCGCCTCCACCTGCGCGTCGGCCAGGTCGGCCCGTGGATCGGCCGTGACCGTCCAGGCCGCGACGGGATCGGCGCCCAACGCCAGCAGATCGGCCGCGCGCCGCAGGACGCGGGCCAACTCCGGCGGCGCGGACGCCGCGGCGGCGGACGCCGCGGTGGCCACCGCCATGCCCGCTGCCAGGCACACGGCCAGCACGTCCAAACAGGATGCGACCGCCAGCGGATCCTCGCTGCGCGCCCGGCCGAGCGCGCTGCGCGCCCGATTCTCGCGGACCGGCGCCCGCGCACGCGCCCGCACCAGTGCCGGGCCGGGACCGATCCACGCGGCCACCGCCAGCAACACCGCCGCCGCCGTCACGACCCGAGCCGATCCGTGATGCGGTCGGCCCACAACAACCCCCCGCACGCCAGGGAGGAACCGACGACCAAGAACCATCCGCCGGCGGGCCCGTTGAGCAGGAAGGCGAGCGGCCGGGCCCCGATCAGTTGGCCCAGCAGCACGCCGAGCAGCGGCAGGGCCGCCAAGATCGCCGCGGTCGCCCGCGCGCCGGCCATGTTCGACGTCACCCGCGCCGAGAAGCGTTGCCGCTCCGCGATGTCGCGCTGCGCGGCGCGCATCAGGGTGGCTATGGCCAGGCCGTGGTCGCTGGCCAGTTGCCAGCACAGCCCCAGACGATCCCAATGCGCGGGCAGGGTCGACGACTGCGCCGCGGCCCGCAGACCGGCCGCGACGTCCGCCCCCAATCTGGCGCGGGCAGCGACCGCCCGAAACGACTCCGCGACCGCGCCCGCGGATTCCCCCGCGGCCACGGCGAACGCGCGCACCGGATGGGAGCCGACCCGCAGTTCGCCGACGAGCACGTCGAGTGCGCCTTCCAGCGCCCGGCCCTCGCCGACGGCGCGCCGGATGCGATGCTGGCGGCGATAGCGCAGGTTCGCTGTCGCGCCCACGACGCCCACGGTCAGCACCGTCGTCAACGGCAGCAGCACCGCGGCGGCGGCCACCGCCCCCGCGGCGAGGCAGGCCGCCCCCCGCGGCCCGGCCAGCTGGCGCCATGGGCGGCGTGACGTCACGGGCGCGAGGCGGTACCGCGGTGACGACGGAACGACGACGAGCGCGAGCGCCAACAGCACTCCGGCGGCGGGGGCGTTCACGCCGGCATCCGGCTGTGCAGCAACCGGCGCAGGAGCGCGGCGTCGTCGGTCATGCCGGCGTCGGCATGCCACACGGTGACCGCCCGCACCCGGCCGGCAACCCGGCGCAGCACGGCGATTTCGCCGAGCCGGCGCCGCCCGCTGCGATCCCGCCCGACGTGCAACAGCACCTGCACTGCGGCGGCGAGTTGACTGTGCAGCGCCGCGCGGTCGAGACCGCCCAGCGCGCCCAGCGCCTCCAGCCGGGCGGGAACTTCCGCGGGGTTGTTCGCGTGCACGGTGCCCGCTCCCCCGTCGTGGCCGGTGTTCAGGGCCGCCAGCAGATCCACCACCTCGGCGCCGCGCACCTCGCCGACGACGATGCGGTCCGGCCGCATCCGCAGGGCCTGGCGAACGAGCTGGCGCACGCCCACTTCGCCGACGCCTTCGACGTTGGCGCACCGCGCGACCAGCTTCACCAGGTGCGGATGCCGGGGCGCCAACTCGGCGGCATCCTCCACGCAGACGATGCGCTCGGTCGGCGCGACGGCCCCGAGCATGGCCGCCAAGAGGGTCGTCTTGCCCGCACCCGTTCCGCCGCACACCAAGAAGGCCAGCCGGGCGGCGATGATGTCGGCGACCATGGCCGCGGCCTCGGGCGCCAGGGCGCCCGACGCGGTCAGGGCCGCCAGGTCCTGGCTGGCCGGCCGCAGCACCCGCAGCGACAAGCACGTGCCCGCGACGGCCACGGGCGGCAGGACCGCGTGCAGTCGCACCGTGAACCCGGCGCCGATGCCGGTCAGCTGGCCGTCCACCCACGGCTGCGCGTCGTCCAGGCGCCGGCCGGCGGCCAGCGCCAGCCGCTGCGCCAGGCGCCGCACCGACGCCTCGTCGGCGAACCGGACCTGCGTGCGCCGCAGGCCGTTTCCGTCGTCGACCCACACCGCGTCCGGTGCGGTGACCAAGACGTCGGTGGTGCCGTCCGCACACAACAACGGCTCGAGGATGCCGGCGCCGGTCAGTTCGGTCTGCAGCACCCGCAGATTGGCCAGCACCTCGGTGTCCCCGAGCATCCCGCCGGACTCCGCGCGGATCGCGGCGGCGACGACGTTCGGCCCCAGCGGGCCGGATTCGGCCGCCAGCCGCTCGCGCACCCGGTCGATCAGCGAGCCGCTCACGCGGCCCTACCGTTCCGTGCCGGCCCGGACGACGCCCGCGGCCGCACGGCGAGCACCCGGCGCGCCGCCGCCGCCAGCGCGGAGCGCCGCCCGGCCCGCAGGCCACCGCGCTCGAGTTGCTCGGCGACTCGCGGCTCGGCCCGCATGGACGCCAGCAGGGGCAACCCGGTGATGTCGGCGATCTCGGCCGCCCGCAACCCGCCGGGCGACGGACCCCGCACCACCAATCCCAGGTTGGGGTTGACGGCGGCCAGCACCGGGGCCAGCGCACCCGTCGCCGCGCATGCGCGCACGTCGCAGCGGCTGACCACGACGACGAGGTCGGCGGCGTCCAGCGCAGCGTGCGCCGCATCGGTCAGGCGACGGGGAAGATCGCAGACCACCGTCACCCCGCCCCGCCGGCCGGCGTCGAGGACGGCGTGCACCGGCCCGGGCGCCAGCTCGTACCCACGCCGCGTACCGGACAGCACGCTGACGCCCCCGTGCCGGGGTAACGCCGCACGCACGGCCGACCAGTTGAGCCGGCCGCTCTGGACCGCCAGGTCCGGCCAGCGCAGGCCCGCCACGCTCTCGGCGCCCAACAGCAGGTCGATCCCGCCGCCCCACGGGTCGAGGTCCACCACCAGCGCCTCCGCGGCGGCCTGGGCGATTACGACCGTCAGCGACGACGCACCGGATCCGCCGCACCCTCCGATCACGGCCACGACGTCGCCGCGCGGCCCGTCGTCGGCGAACGCATCGGCCGCCTCGGCGAGCGCGCGCACCAACCCGCGCTCCTGCTCGGGCAGCCGCAACAGCTGCCCGGCACCGACCGCGACGGCCGCGGCCCACGTCGCGGTCGCCGGTTCGGCGGCCG
Organism: Mycobacterium sp. E2497; assembly: GCF_001668695.1. Lineage (NCBI taxonomy): Bacteria > Bacillati > Actinomycetota > Actinomycetes > Mycobacteriales > Mycobacteriaceae > Mycobacterium > Mycobacterium sp. E2497. Next base: position 72,763 of record NZ_LZKD01000207.1, on the reverse strand, counting down.
TCAGCACGATCACGTGAGCGCGGCGCGGCAACGCCGCCCGCCCGCACCGCTCGGCCGCCGCTTCATCCAGCACCACGGCCGCGGCCGCGGACCACGTCTTGCGGCTCACGGCGCCGCCGGCATGGACGACGCGGACGCCGACGGCCGCGGCGACCCGATCCAACTCCCCGCGCAGCTCCGCGTCCGCCAACACCGCCAGCACGCCCGCGGCGGTCGCCACTTCGGGCTGAGGTGTGCTCGTCACGCGCCCACTCTGCGGGCCCGCGATGTTGGACACCAGTCCCAAACCCCGAATTTGGGGATAGAGACGCGAGTGTGCACAAAGACGTCGGCCGGCGCGCAGAGGTGGGAATGTCCGCAACTACTCGAGCGGCCGCGCCGCGCGGTCCGTATGAGCGGAACTGACCCTAGAAAAGGGACGACCCCCGCCAGGGGGGGAGGAGGCGAGGGTCGTCGTGCATCAGCCCCGGGGGGTCGGGCTGATGCACCCTCGGCTCAGGCCGAGTAATGCTTACTATACACATGCCAAGCCGCGGTAACGCAATAGCTCTTTCTATGAAAGAACACGTTGAGCCGCAAGAACACTGCCGTTACCGTAGGTCCCACTTTGCTGAGCGGCCATTTCGGGCCCAAGACCGCAGCGCCGGCGGAGCACCGACCTATGCTGGGGCCGTGACCGTCTTCGACCCGGCCGATGAGCAGCACACGACTCCCCGGGCCCGCACCGCGGCCTTCTTCGACTTGGACAAGACGATCATCGCCAAGTCCAGCACCCTGGCGTTCAGCAAACCGTTCTTCAACCAGGGACTGCTGAACCGCCGCGCCGTGCTCAAGTCGAGCTACGCCCAGTTCATCTACCTGCTCTCCGGGGCCGATCATGACCAGATGGACCGGATGCGCATCCACATGACCAACATGGTCGCCGGTTGGGATGTGGAACAGGTCAAGTCGATCGTCAACGAAACGCTGCACGACATCGTCACGCCACTGGTCTTCGCCGAAGCCGCGGACCTGATCGCCGCCCACAAGCTGTGCGGCCGCGACGTCGTCGTGGTCTCCGCCTCCGGCGAGGAAATCGTGGCCCCGATCGCCCGGGCGCTCGGCGCCACGCACGCGATGGCGACCCGCATGGTGGTCGAGGACGGCCGGTACACCGGCGAGATCGCGTTCTATTGCTACGGCGAGGGCAAGGTCCAGGCGATCCACGAGCTGGCCGCCAGGGAGGGTTACCCGCTGGAGCACTGCTACGCGTACTCGGACTCGATCACCGACCTGCCGATGCTCGAATCCGTCGGGCATCCCAGCGTGGTGAACCCCGACCGCGGGCTGCGCCGGGAAGCCGTCGAGCGTGGGTGGCCCGTGCTGTCCTTCTCGCGGCCGGTGTCGCTGCGCGACCGGATCCCGGCGCCGTCGGGTGCGGCGATCGCGACGACCGCAGCCGTGGGCGTCAGTGCGCTGGCCGCCGGCGCGGTCACCTATTCGCTGTTGCGCCGCTTCGCGTTCTAGCCCGCGCCCGGGGATACACAGCAAACGCATTTCCGGCGCCGCTTGGCAACTTTCGCAAAATTGGGCCTTGCTGCGTTAAGGGTCTAGTAGTACAAAGGAACCACGGAAGCCCGGTGAGGCCTAGGTCGATCCGGAAGAGAAGGTTCGATCTCCCGACCCGGGCGCCCAGCACGGTGCTCGGCACCCACGCGGAGTCATAGCCGCGATAATGGCAGAAGTGTTGCGGGCCTGCGTAATTGCGGATTGTAGACGGCGTCGACGGCCCTTTGGGTGGGGTTGCGACCGGAAGCATCGCAAGATCGCCGAGGCCAACCCACGCAGCCCCGAGATGCACGCATGGTAACCGAGTTCCGTGCTAGCGGGCGGCGGACCGAATACTTCGGGACGTCGCCCGCTTTGCATTGTCCGGCGGCGTTTTGCGCCGCCCTCCGGTCACCGGTCCAGCTATCAACCCGACAGCGACTCGGCGATCGTCAGAGCCTCCTGCGCACCGGCTCGCATCGCCCGGCAGCACAGCACCAGCCAGCCGCCCACCCCGGCCGCGGTGCCCTCGGCGAAGCCCCGGGCCGCGTCGCGATAGTCGGCGGGCTGCCGCATCCAACTCACCTCGGGCACACCCAGTCCGTGCGGATCCAGCCCGCTGGCGATGGTCACCAACCGCGACACGGCGCGGGCCACCACGCCGTCCGCGCTGCCGAACGGCCGCAGCGTCAGCAGTTCGCCGTGCGCGACCGCGGCGACCACCGGCGCGGGCGCCTGCGTGCCGCCGCTGACCAACTCCGCCAGCAACTCCAGCCGCTGCGCGACGCCGGCATCGGCGCGCGGCCGGCCCAGCTGGTCCTCGTCGACCTGGTCGGCCGCCGCCAGCATGTGCAGCCGGGCCAGCGCCTGCAGCGGCGCCCGCCGCCAGATCCCGACCAGCGGACCCTCGCCGCCTTCCAGCGCCTGGGCTACCCGCAGCGCCCCGCCGAACACCGGATCGCTCACCCCCGCCGCGTCCGCGAGGTCTTCCAACCGCACGGGTCCGCCGTCCAGCACCGACGACGCGCGGGCCGCCCGCAACGCCGCTTCGGCCGCGGTCACCGGCCAGCCGCGCAGGTTGGCCCGGTGGCGATGGGCGCGACCCAGCGCGTCGCGGGCCCGGTCGCTGGCCTCGGCCACGCCCGGCAACTCCATCAGCGGAGCCAGTGGATCAGCCGTCACAGGTTGCCAACCTATCCCGGTGGCACCGGCGCGCGCGGGATGGCCTCCAGCAGCTGACGGGTGTACTCGTGCCGCGGCCTGGTGAACAGCTCCTCGGTGGCGGCTTGCTCCACCACGCGGCCGGCACGCATCACCAGGACTTCGTCGGCGATCTGCCGGATCACCGCCAGGTCGTGGCTGATGAACAGGTAGGCGAGGCCCAGTTCGGCCTGCAGGCGGGCCAGCAACTCCAGAATCTGCGCCTGCACCAGCACGTCGAGCGCGGAGACCGCCTCGTCACACACCAGCACGTCCGGGCGCAGCGCCAGCGCCCGGGCGATCGCCACCCGCTGCCGTTGCCCCCCCGACAGCTCGCGGGGCAGCCGCCCCAAGACCGACGACGGCAACGCGACCTGGTCGACGAGCTCACGTACCGCGCGCTCGCGCTGCCCGCGGTCACCGAGGCGGTGGATGCGCAGCGGTTCCTCGATGGCGCGAAACACCGTGTACATGGGATCCAGGCTGCTGTAAGGGTTCTGGAACACCGGTTGCACCCGGCGCCGGAAGTCCAGCTGCTGCTGCCGGCTCAGTGCGGCGTCGACGCGGGCGCCGTCGAAGACGACCGTGCCCGAAGTCGGCGACAGCAGGCCGAGCACCATCCGCGCCAGCGTGGATTTGCCCGAACCCGACTCCCCGGCAATGGCCAGCGTGCTCGCCCGCCGCAACCGAAGCGAAACCCCGTCGACGGCACGGAAATCCGGGTGCCGCGTTCGCCGCCACCCGCGCGGCTCGCGGTAGACCTTGGTCAACTCCGAGGCGACGAGGATGTCGCCGGAGGCCCGGTGACCCGTGGGCCGGGCCGGACTCTTGACCGACAGCAACGGCGCCGCGGCCACCAGCCGCCGGGTGTAGTCGTGTTGCGGGTCGCGCAGGATCGCCTCCGCGGCACCGGATTCCACCACAACCCCGGCGCGCATCACGATCACGGACTCGGCGCGTTCGGCGGCCAGCGCCAGGTCGTGGGTGATCAGCAGCAGTGCGGTGCCGAGTTCGCCGGTGAGCCCCTGCAGGTGGTCGAGCACCTGCCGCTGCACGGTCACGTCCAGCGCGGAGGTCGGCTCGTCGGCGATCAGCAGCCGCGGCCGGCCCGCCAACCCGATCGCGATCAACGCCCGCTGGCACATGCCGCCGGACAGTTGGTGCGGGTAGCGACCCGCCTGCTTCGCCGGGTCCGGCATGCCCGCCCGGGCCAGCAGCTCCACCGCGCGTTCCCGCGTCCGGCGATCGGAGGTGTTGGCCCGCAGCGCTTCTGAGACCTGGAAGCCGACCTTCCAGACGGGATTGAGGTTGGTCGTCGGGTCCTGGGGTATGTAGCCGATCTCGCGGCCCCTGATCGCCCGCAGCGTCCGGCGGTCGGCCGCGGCGAGGTCGGATCCGTCGAAGAGGATGCGCCCGGCGGTGATCCGGCCGCCGGGCGGAAGCAGCCCGAGGATCGCCGCGGCCGTGGTGGATTTCCCGGAACCCGACTCGCCCACCACCGCGACGGTCTGCCCGGGCAGGATCGTCAGATCCGCGCCGCGCACGGCGGCCTGATCGCCGAAGCGGACCTCGAGGCCCTCGACAGCCAGCAGCGGTCCCCCGGTCATGGCCGCCACGCCCGGGACGCCGGATCGAGCGCGTCGCGCAGCGCGTCGCCCATCATCATGAAGGCCAACACCGTGATCGCCAGCGCGCCGGCCGGATAGAACAGGATGGGCGAGCCGGCCCGCAGCCGCGTCTGGGCCAGGTTGATGTCGCCGCCCCAGGACACCACGGTGCTCGGCAGCCCGACACCGAGGTAGGACAGCGTCGCCTCGGTGACGATGAAGACGCCCAGGGCGAGGGTGGCCATCGCGATGACCGGCCCCAGGGCGTTGGGGAGCGCGTGGCGCAGCAGGATTTGGAAGCGGCTCAGCCCCAAAGCTTTTGCAGCCAGGACGTAGTCGCTGGCGCGCACCGCCAGCACCGATCCGCGCGCGATGCGGGCCACCTGCGGCCAGCCGAACAACGCCAGGATGGCGATCACGGTCCACACCGTGCGGTGCCGCATGACCTGCATGAGCACGATCGCGGCGAGCAGCAGCGGCAACCCGAAGAACACGTCGCTGACGCGCGAGACCACCGCGTCGACCCAGCCGCCGTAGAAGCCGGCCAGCGCGCCGAGCGCGCCGCCGACGACGAACACCACCAGGGCCGCCCCCACGCCGACGGTGACCGAGGCCCGCGCGCCATAGACGGTGCGGGCGTAGACGTCGTGGCCCTGCAGGTCGGTGCCGAACCAGTGCGCACGCGACGGCGGGAGCAGGCTCTGGGCGGGGTCGGCGTAGCCGGGATCGGCCCCGGTGAACAGCGCCGGGAACATCGCGACGAGCACGATGAACAGGATCAGCAGGCCGGCGACGACGAACTTCGGGCGCCCCCGCAACCCGCGCCAGGTGTCCCGCCAGAAGCCGCTGCGCCGTGCCGACGGCTCAGCCATACCGGATCCTAGGGTCCAGGGCGGCATACAGCAGGTCGACGGCCAGGTTGGTGATCAGGTAGATCCCCACCAGCACCGTCACGATCGATACCACGGTCGGCGCCTCCTGCCGGGTGACGGCCTGATACAGCACACCGCCGACACCGTGGATGTTGAAAATGCCTTCCGTCACAATGGCTCCGCCCATCAGCGCCCCCAGGTCGGCGCCCAGGAAGGTGACGACCGGGATCAGCGAATTGCGCAGAATGTGCACCGCCACCACGCGCGGCCGGGACAACCCCTTGGCGGTCGCGGTGCGGACGTAATCGGCCTGCGCGTTGGCGGCCACCGCGGACCGGGTCAACCGCACCACGTAGGCGAACGACACCGAACCCAGCACGATCCCGGGCAGCAGCAGACGCCCGAACGTCGACCGCTCGCCCACCGTGACCGGCGCGATGCCCAGCTTCACCCCGAAGACGAACTGGGCCAAAAACCCCAGGACGAAGATGGGCACCGCGATGATGACCAGGCCGATGATAAGCACGCCCGCATCGAACAGGCCGCCGGTGCGCAGGCCGGCGATCACCCCGAAGCCGATGCCGAGCACCGCCTCGACGACCAGGGCGATCAGCGCGAGCCGCAGCGTGACCGGAAGGGCGTGGGCCAGAACGCTACTCACCGGCAGGCCGGAGTAGGAGCGGCCCAAGTCGCCGCGCAGAACGCCGCCGAGGTAGCGCAGGTACTGAACGATGAACGGGTCGTCCAGGTGGTAGCGGGCCCGCAGCTGCGCGGCGACCTCGGGCGTGAGCGGGCGGTCCCCCGCGATCGCGGCGACCGGATCACCCGGCAACAGGAACACCATGCCGTAGACGAGCAGCGTGGCGCCGAGGAAGACGGGCACCATGATGGCGATCCGGCGCGCGATGTACCAGCCCATGGCTCAGGCCTTGCCGATGTTCTCGTAGTCGGGCAGGCCGTTCCAGGTGAGCTTGACGCCGCTGACCTGCGGCGACCACCCGACCACCGCGATGTAGTACCACAGCGGCACAGCAGGCATGTCACGCAACAGGATTCGTTGGGCCGCGTTGACGAGCACATCGGCCCGCTGCAGGTCGGGGGCGGCCTCCGCGGCGGCCAGCCCGGCGTCGAACTCCGGGCTCGAGTATCCGACATCATTGGATCCCGCTCCGGTGGCGTACAGCGGGGCCACGAACTCGATCATCGACGGGTAGTCGCCGATCCAGCCCGCACGGAACGCGGTATCGATGGTGCGGCTGGTGATCTGGGTGCGAAAACCCGCGAACGTGGGGTGTGGCGCGCCGACGGCATCGATGCCCAGCACGTTCTTGATGCTGTTGGCCACCGCGTCCACCCACTCTTGATGCCCGCTGTCGGCGTTGTATGCGATCCAGTACCGCCCGCTCCATGGCGAGATCGCGTTGGCCTGCGCCCAGAGTTGGCGCGCCCGTTCGGGTCTGAAGTCCAATGCGTCGTTACCCGGGATGTGTGGATCGAAGCCGGGCAGCGAGCTGGCGGTGAAATCCCGGGCCGGGCTGCGGGTGCCGTTGAAGATCTGCTGACAGATCTGCGGCCGGTTGATGGCCGCCGACAACGCCAAGCGGCGCAGTCGTCCTTCCTCGCCCCCGAAATGCGGTAGCCGCAACGGCGTGTCGAGCGATTGGCTGACCGCGACGGGTGCACTGGCGGCGTTGCCGCCCAGGTCACGTTTGTAGATGGTCAGCGCGCTGGACGGAATCGTGTCCAGCACATCGAGATTGCCGGACAGCAGGTCGGCGTAAGCGGTGTCCAGGTTGGCGTAGAACTCGAACCGCAGCCCCTTGTTGTGCGGCTTTCGGTTGCCGCGGTAGTCGGGATTGGGCTTCAAGTCGATCTTGACGTTGTGTTCCCAGGCCGGCCCGTCGGGACCGTCCGCCAATTCGTATGGGCCGTTGCCGACCGGGTTGCGGCCGAACGCCGCCATATCCCGAAAAGCCCCGTCCGGTAACGGGTAGAACGCGTTGTGTCCCAGCCGCAACGTGAAGTCGACGGTCGGCGCCTTGAGCCGGACGGTGAACTCCAGGTCGCTGACCACATGCAGCCCGGACATGGTGGTCGCGCTCGGCTTGGCGGCCGCGACGTCGTCGAACCCGACGATCGGGCTGAAGAAGCTTTGCTGCAGTTGCGCATTGCTGCTCAGCGCCCCGTAATTCCACGCGTCGACGAACGAATGGGCCGTCACCGGCGAGCCGTCGGTGAACTTCCAGCCGGGCTTGAGAACGATTCGGTAGTTGGCGTTGTCGGTCGTCTCGACCGACTGCGCCACTTCCGGCGACGGCTTGCCGGCGGCGTCATAGGACACCAAACCGGCGAACAGCCGATCCAGGATCCGCCCTCCGAGGCTGTCGTTCGTGGCGGTCGGAATCAGCGGATTGGGCGGTTCACCTCCATTGACCACCACGAGCTCGGGGCTCAGCGCCCCGCCGCCGCACGCGGTCAGCGACGCGACCGCCAATAAGCCGGCGGCCAGGATCAGCACCCGCATCCGACGCATGACACCCGACCCTAGGGCCTGCCGACCGCACCGGCGGTGAAGTGTCCGGTACGGCATCGTCGATTAGGCTCGCGCCGTGATCGTTGCCTATCTGGCATCGGATGAATCCGCCGCTGAGCAGGCGGGGCGTTTGATGTTCGCGCTCGGCGTCCCCGCGATCGGGTTGGTGTGTCTGATCATCGGCGTGTGGGAGCGCTCGCGCCGGCGTCGGCGGCTTCCTCCCTACCCGCCGCCGTACCACCCCGGCTATCCGCCACCGCCACCGCCGACGGGGTATCCGGGCCCGTACCCCGCTCCGCCGCCCTACCCGGGCTACCCGCCCGCCGTGCCCCCGCGGCAATCCAAGGGCAAGTCGGCCACCGCGCTCATCACCATCGGTATCGTCCTGCTGGCGTTGGGCGGGCTGAACATCCTCCTCCACGCGGCCCGAGCGCTGTCGGAGCACCGGGGTGACTCGTTGCTGCGGGTCGGCGAGTGCATCAGTGAAAACGACTACAAGGCAAACCATTTCGATGCCCACCCGAGCGGTGGCTGCACCGACCCCGCCGCGACTTACGAACTGGCGTTCAAGGGGGACGCCTCAGCGAGCTGCCCCGACGGTAAACGGGAGCACTCGATCTACGAGCGCGCCAGCAATCATTCGACGACGCTGTGTTTCATCGTCAACTTGCAACAGGGCCGCTGCTACCTGTTCATCAGCGACGGCGAATCCGTGAGCCTCAGACCGGGCGACTGCGGCAACCCCAACCAGATTCAGGTCAAAGTGGCGCAGCGCATCGATGGCACGGTGGACGCCAGCCAATGCCCGCCCGGCGACAAGGCGGTCAGCTACCCGCAGCCGGCTCGGGTCTACTGCCTGGCGCGGGCGGACTCGTGACACCGCTTCAGACGGGCGTGACGGGGTGCACCTGCAGCGCGCACGCGTCGATGGCGACCGGCACGGTCAGCACCACGGTCGTGTCCGGGGGGTTGACCAGCAGCTCGGTGTAGGTGGGGCAGGGATCGCCGTCGGCATCGATGGCGATGCCCTCCACGACGGCCTGCGCCTGGGTGGACAGGGACAGGATGACGGTGGGCGGGGAGTCGGCGCCGCCCGGCAGGCCGCCCATGTAGCCGCGCGGTGTGGGTTGCGCATGAATGAGCGGCCCACCGGCACCCGAGTCGACCCCGGGGTAGCCGGTCAGCGTGCACGGCTCCGCGCCGCCGGCGAGGCTGAACACCAGGGTGGTCGCGCGGTGGCCCACGGCGGCCTGAGCCGGCGAGGCGGTGACGGCGATCTGGTCCGACCAGCATGGGGTCGGCGCGTCGGCGTTGTCGGCCGGCATGGCCCACGCCGGAGTCCCCAGCATGGCGGTGGCCGCGTAACCCGTTGCGGCCGTTGCAAAGCTGGGAACTAGTCGGCGAATCCGCCGCCCGTGACCCGGCACAGCGGTGATTATCCGCCATCCGCGCGCACTTTGAGCTCCATTTCGGGCGTTGCATTTCACCTTGTGGGGCTAGGCTCTCTGACGATTGACGAGCCTCGACACTAGGAGGAAGCCAGTGACCGCCACCGACGCCGTAGGCCCGTCGTCGTTTCCGCCGGCCCCCGCGTTCGTCGCGCAGGCCAACGCGGGCGAGGAACTGTACCGCGAGGCCGACGAGGACCGGTTGGCCTTCTGGGCCAAGCAGGCGCGTCGGCTGTCCTGGGCGACGCCGTTCACCGAGGTGCTGGACTGGTCGGACGCCCCGTTCGCCAGGTGGTTCGCCGACGGCAAGCTCAACGTCGCCTACAACTGCGTGGACCGCCACGTGGAGGCGGGCAACGGGGATCGCGTCGCGATCCACTGGGAGGGCGAGCCGGGCGACAGCCGCAGCCTGACCTACGCCGAGCTGCAGGAGCAGGTGTGCAAGGCGGCCAACGCGCTGACCGGCCTGGGCCTGGTCGCCGGTGACCGCGTCGCCATCTACATGCCGCTGATCCCCGAAGCGGTGATCGCGATGCTGGCCTGCGCCCGGCTCGGCATCATGCACAGCGTCGTGTTCGCCGGCTTCACCGCGAAGGCGTTACGCGCCCGCATCGCCGACGCGCAGGCCAAGTTGCTGATCACCAGCGACGGGCAGTTCCGCCGCGGCAAGCCGGCACCGCTGAAGGACGCGGCCGACGAGGCCGTCAGAAAGGACGCCGAGTCCGGCCCGGACGGCGACAGCCCCGTCGAGCATGTCCTGGTGGTGCGCCGCACCGGAATCGACGTGTCCTGGGAGGACGACCGCGACCTGTGGTGGCACGACGCCGTCGACGCCGCGTCGCCCGAGCACACCCCGGAGGCCTTCGACGCCGAGCAGCCGCTGTTCTTGCTGTACACCTCGGGCACCACCGGAAAGCCCAAGGGCATCGTGCACACCAGCGGCGGGTACCTGACGCAGACCTCGTACACGCACTACTACGTTTTCGATCTCAAGCCCGAGACGGACGTGTTCTGGTGCACCGCCGACATCGGCTGGGTCACCGGACACACCTACGGTGTCTACGGCCCGCTGTCCAACGGGGCCACCGAGGTCCTCTACGAGGGCACACCCGACACACCGACCCAGCACCGGCACTTCGAGATCATCGAAAAATACGGCGTGACAATCTATTACACCGCGCCCACACTCATCCGCACGTTCATGAAGTGGGGTCGCGAGATCCCCGACGCGCACGACCTGTCCAGCCTGCGGCTGCTGGGCACGGTGGGCGAGCCGATCAATCCCGAGGCGTGGCGCTGGTACCGCAAGGTGATCGGCGCCGAGCGCCTTCCGATCGTGGACACCTGGTGGCAGACCGAGACCGGCTCCGCGATGATCTCGCCGCTGCCCGGGGTCGCCGCGGCCAAGCCGGGTTCGGCGATGAGGGCGTTGCCGGGCATCTCCGCGAGCATCGTCGACGACCACGGCGATCACCTGACGCCGACCGTCCATCACGGCGAACACGTCAGCGGCTACCTCGTCTTGGACCAGCCCTGGCCGTCCATGCTGCGCGGCATCTGGGGTGATCCCGAGCGCTACGTCGAGACCTACTGGTCCAGGTTCGCCGAGCAGGGCTGGTACTTCGCCGGGGACAGCGCCTATTACGACCGCGACGGCGCCATTTGGGTGGTGGGCCGCATCGACGACGTGATGAACGTGTCGGGCCACCGGCTCTCGAGCGCCGAACTCGAGTCGGCGCTGGTCGGCCACCACGGAGTGGCCGAGGCCGCGGTGGTCGCGAAGACCGACGAGACCACGGGCCAGGCCGTCTGCGCGTTCGTCGTCTTGTGCGCCGAGTACGAGGTGCACGACGGGGTCGTCGAGGAGCTGCGCGCCGAGGTGGCCCGGGAGATCTCACCCATCGCCAAGCCGCGGGAGATCCATGTGGTACCCGAGCTGCCCAAGACGCGCAGCGGCAAGATCATGCGCAGGCTCCTGCGTGACGTCGCCGAAAAGCGGGAGCTCGGAGACACGTCGACGCTGCTCGACCCCGGCGTGTTCGACGCGATCCAAGCCGCGAAGTAGCCGGCTCAGGCCGGTAGCGGTGTGAACCCCGCACCCGGCCGGTGTTTGGCGTTGACGTCGGCCAGGATCACGCTGAACGACTGCACCACGGCCGGCGTGTGCAGCGGGATGTACTTGATGACGCAGGTCGGCAGGTTGTCGCTGAACGCCCCGTGGATCATGCCCACCAGCATGTTGTTGACCGTCACCGGCGCCCCGGAGTCACCCGGCTGGCCGCAGACCTGCATGACGATCGTGCCCGGGTCCTGGCCCGGCCCCCAGGTGACGCCGCACGAGTTTCCGGTGGTGCGCCCCTGCTTGCAGGCGATCTCGCCGAAGGCCGGATCCGGGCCGACACCGTTGATCGCGAAGCCGTTGAAGTTGGCGGTCGGCGTCACCTTGGCCGGATCGAATTTGATCACCGCGTAGTCGAGGTTGTCGTTGCCGGCCACCATGGTGCCCAGGATGCCGGCGTTTTCGGCGCCCTCGGCGGCGACCTGAGCGCCGGGACCGCCGCAGTGCGCGGAGGTGAATCCGATCAGCTCACCGGCGGAATCGCCGCCGATGGTCGTCAGGGTGCACATCGTGTCCCCGTTGATGACGATGCCGGCGCCGCCGCCCATCGGGATCCTGACGTCGGCCGCGGCGGCGCGTGGGAGGCAGCCCACCAGGGCCACGAGGACCGCCGCCATCGCCGCCACGAAGCACCGGTGCGCCGTCTGCACAGCACCACTCCCATCGACAGGCCGGACCCGGACCGGCTTGGCCAGTCTAGTCGGCCTGACGCCTCGCCGGTCGTGCCGAGCGAGTTTGCCGGATCGCGTCGACCGGGCGCTGACGTCGCCGCCGGTCGCCGCCGATCGACGTCGGTCCGGGCGCCGTCTTCGGCTGGCCTCGTCTGGCATAGCGCCGCATGGCAACATGAACCGCAACGAGTGAGCCCGGCCGACGACGAAAGAGGGGACCGTCTGTGAGCAAAGCCGACGGCAAGAACGGTGTGCCCAGCACCCTGACCACGATCCCCCTGACCGACCCGCACGCCCGGCCCGCCGAGCCGTCGATCGGCGACCTGATCAAGGACGCGACCACGCAGGTGTCCACGCTGGTGCGCGCCGAGGTCGAACTGGCCCGAGCGGAGATCACCCGGGACGTCAAGAAGGGCCTGACCGGCAGCGTGTTCTTCATCGCCGCGCTGGTGGTGCTGTTCTACTCCACGTTCTTTTTCTTCTTCTTCGTCGCCGAGTTGCTCGACACCTGGCTGTGGCGGTGGGTGGCCTTCCTGATCGTGTTCGGGATCCAGGTGGTGGTCGGGGCCCTGCTGGCCCTGCTGGGCTTCCTCAAGGTGCGCCGGATCCGGGGACCGCGCGAGACCATCGAATCGGTCAAGGAGACGCGCACCGCCCTCACCCCGCGCCACGACAAACCGCAGGGGGCGGCCAAGCAGATCGCCGGACACGGCAAGCACGAGAAGCCCGAACCCGATCCCTCGGGTTGGTAGATGGCGCCGCCGGATCCGTCGGTTACCCGCATCGACGGGCCATGGCGGCACTTCGACGTGCACGCCAACGGCATCCGGTTCCACGTCGTGGAGGCCCTGCCCGACGACGCCGGCACGGCCACGCCGCCCACGGCCCGACCGTTGGTGATGTTGCTGCACGGTTTCGGCTCGTTCTGGTGGTCGTGGCGTCACCAGCTGCGTGGGCTGAGCGACGCGCGGGTGGTCGCGGTCGATCTGCGCGGCTACGGCGGCAGCGATAAACCGCCCCGCGGCTACGACGGCTGGACGCTCGCCGGCGACACCGCGGGCCTCATCCGCGCGCTGGGGCACTCGTCGGCGACGCTGGTCGGTCACGCCGACGGCGGGCTGACCTGCTGGGCCACCGCGCTGCTGCACGCGCGGCTGGTCTCGGCCATCGCGCTGATCAGCTCGCCGCACCCGGCGGCGTTGCGCCGTTCCACGCTGACCCGGCGCGACCAGGGCTACGCGCTGCTGCCGACATTGCTGCGCTACCAGATGCCCCTCTGGCCCGAGCGCCTGCTGACCCGCGACGACGCGGCCGAGATCGAGCGCCTGGTCCGCCGCCGGAGCAGCGCCAAATGGCTTGCCTCCGAGGACTTTTCCGAATCCATCCGGTATCTGCGGATGGCCATTCAGATTCCGTCGGCGGCGCACTGCGCGCTGGAATACCAGCGTTGGGCGGTGCGCAGTCAGCTGCGCGACGAAGGCCGCCGCTTCATGAAATCGATGTGCCGGCAGCTCAGCGTGCCGCTGCTACACCTGCGTGGCGACGCCGATCCCTACGTGCTCGCCGACCCGGTCGACCGCACGCAGCGCTACGCCCCGCAGGGGCGTTACGTATCCATCGCCGGCGCAGGGCATTTCAGTCACGAAGAGGCGCCCGAGGAAGTCAACAGACACTTGATGAAGTTCCTCGGCCACGCGGTCAGCTGACGCAGGACCCGGTGGTCACCTGCTGGGTGTCACCGATCTTGGCGAGCTGACCGGCCACCTCGTCGGCCGTCAACACGAAACCGGTGTCGGGGTCGTCGACGGCCGCACCGAACACCACGCCGAGCACTTGACCGTTCAGGTCGATCAGCGGTCCACCCGAATTGCCTTGCTCCACATTGGCTCTGATGGTGTAGACGTCGCGGGTCACCGGCGCGGGATCGCGGTAGATGTCGGGGCCGCTGAGCTTGATCACCTCGCGGATGCGCGCCGGCGTCGCGGTGAAGTTGCCCCCGCCCGGATAGCCCAGCACCACAACGCTGGTACCGGTTTTCGCCTCGTTCTGCGCGAACGCCAGCGGCTGTGGCGGCAGGTTGGGGACCGCGAGAATGGCGATGTCCACCGACGGATCGTAGGACACGACGGTGGCGTCCAGCGGGCTGCCGCTGGCGTAGATCTGCACGCTGTTGGAGCCGGCGACCACGTGCGCGTTGGTCATCACCCGGTCCGGGGCGATCACAAATCCGCTGCCCTCCAACACTTTCTGGCAGCTCGGCGCCAGGCTGCGCACCTTGACGACGCTCGGCGCGGTGGCCTGCACCACCGGGTTGTTGGCCAGGGCCGGGTCGGGCGAGGCGACGGGAATCACCGGTGTGCGGCTGAACGGCTCCAGCACCGCCGGCAGGCCGGAGGTGTTCAGCAGGGCCGACAGCCGCTTGGGCACCGTCTTCAGCCACGGCGGGGCTACCTCGTTGACCTGGGCCAGCACCCGCGACCCGCGGACCGCGGCGGCCAGTTCCGGCTGATCTTTCGACTGGGTCAGCGGCGTCGCCAGCAACCAGGCCGCGGTCAGCACCACCACCAGCTGAACGCCCACCCCGATGAACGAGTCCACCGTCCGGATCATGCGGCTGCGGATCGCGCCGCGGACCGCCCGTCCCAGCACCACCCCGGCGACCTCGCCGATGACGACCAGCGCCAGGATCAGGAACAGGGCCGCGAACAGCTTGGCCCGGGGCGCGGCGATGTGGCTGACGAGGTGGGGCGCCAGCAGCACACCGGCGATGGCGCCCAGCAACACGCCGACGAACGACAGCAACGAGCCCAGCGCGCCGGAACGCCAGCCCGAGACGGCCGCGATGAAGGCGACCGCCAGCACGGCCACGTCAAGCCATTGCGACGGGGTCATCGAATTCATGTTCATCGCGGGGGTCCACCCTGCTCGCCGACCAGCGCCATCGCCGCGTCCAATTCGCGGACGTCGGTGGTGTCCCAGGGCTGGGCCCAACCGGCGACGTCGAGCATCGCACAGATCACCTGGCCGGTGAATCCCCAGACCAGCATCTCGTTCAGCAGAAACGCCGGCCCGGCCCACCGGCGGCCGAGGTCACTCCTGTACACCATCAGCCGGTTGGCCGGATTGATGAACGCGCGCAACGGAACCCGCGCCACGATCGCGGTTTCGGCCTCGTTGACGACGGCCACCGGCCCGGGGTCGGGTGAGTAGGCCAACACCGGGACCACGTGGAACCGCGATGGCGCGATGAACGTGCGTTCCATGGTGACCAGGGGACGCAGCCGGGACACGTCGATGCCGGTCTCCTCCCGCGCTTCGCGCAGGGCGGTGGCCACCGGACCGTCATCGACGGGATCTGAGGCACCGCCGGGAAACGCCGCCTGCCCGGCGTGGTGGCGCAGCGTCGAGGCCCGCACGGTGACCAGCAGGTCGGCGTCGTCGGGGACGCCGCCGTCGGCCGGCGCGGATTCCGGCCCCGAGAACAGCACCAGGACCGCGGCCTCGCGGCCGCCGCCGCGCATCGCCGACAGCGACGACGCGGCCTTGCCGGTGATCATCGCCAGCACGTCGGCCGGTAGCCGGCGCCGGTACGCGTCGGGCATCCGGGCGACGTTGTCGACCAGGGGGCGCAGCCACGCCGGGGAGGCGTCGGGCGCCAGCGGAACCGTCCCCCGCGTGTCGGCCGGGGTCCCACCTTCCGCGGGCGGGGGCGTGCCCCCAACAGTCACCGGGCGCTCCAGTCGGTCCAATGTACGGCTTATCCCTTGTCGTTTCCGACCGCTGCGGCGATCTCGTCGGCACTGCCGAAAGCCCTTGGCAGCATCTGGGCAACGCTACCGTCCGGCCGCAGAACCACCGTCGCAGGCATCACGTTTACCACGCCCAGCGCCGCCGCGACCCGCCGGCGGCCGTCCTGCAGCGTCGGCAGCCGAACGCCCAGCTCGGCCAGGCGCAGCAGTGCGGCCGTCTCGTTCTCGTCTTGATGCACGGTCACCACCGTCACGTCGGGCCCCGCCCGCCGTTGATACTCGGCCATCGCGGGCAGTTCGGCCGCGCATGGGGCGCACCAGTACGCCCACAGGTTGAGGACCACCCGCCGCCCGGCCAGCGCGCGGGCGACGTCGACAACCGAACCGTCCGCGGCACACTCGGCCGTGACACCTCGCAGCGCCTGGGGGCCGGGAGCCTCGCCGGCGGCGGGGCACGGTGGTAGGTCGGCCCGCTGCCGCGGGCCCGCCAAGGCCGCCGCCGTGTCGGCGTCGCGGTGTTCGCGGTCGGCGGTGTCCGCGGTGGTACCGGGCTTCGACGGCGTCGCGGACTCGTCGCGCAGCTGGGCCACCAGGGCCGCGGTCAACGCCGCCACCACCGCGAGGATCGCGATTGTCCAGCGCGTGGTGCGCGTCAAGGCCGTGCCCTACAGGCCGGCCAGGGCCAGCAGGTGCTCGGTTTCCGGGCCCCGCACCAGCGGCGCGGCCAGCAGCGACTCGGTGGGCCCGAGGCCGAAGGACGGGCAGTCCTTGGCCACCACGCACACCCCGCACGCCGGCTTGCGCGCATGGCACACCCGGCGGCCGTGGAAGATCACCCGGTGGCTCAACATCGTCCACTCGCTGCGTTCGATCAGTTCGCCGACCGCGCGCTCGATCTTGACCGGGTCCTTGTCGGCGGTCCAGCGCCACCGGTGCATCAGACGCGCGAAATGGGTGTCGACCGTGATGCCGGGAACGCCAAAGGCGTTGCCCAGGATCACGTTGGCCGTCTTTCGACCCACCCCGGGCAGCGTGACCAGCTCCTCCATGGTGGAGGGCACCTCGCCGTCGAACCGTTCGACCAGCGCCTGCCCCAGTCCGATCAGGGAGGTCGCCTTGTTCCGGAAGAACCCCGTCGGGCGGATCAGGGTCTCCAGTTCGTCGCGGTCCGCCTGCGCGTAGTCCAGCGCCGACGGGTATCGCTTGAACAACGCCGGCGTCGTCAGGTTCACCCGTTTGTCGGTGCTCTGCGCGGACAGGATGGTGGCGACCGTCAGCTCGAGCGGCGTGGTGAAGTCGAGTTCGCAGTGCGCGTCCGGAAAGGCCTGCGCCAGCGCCCGATTCATCCGCCGGGCCCGTCGCACCAAGCCGGTTTGGGTCTCCTCGGACCAGCGCC
Source organism: Mycobacterium sp. E2497 (assembly GCF_001668695.1). Taxonomy (NCBI): domain Bacteria; kingdom Bacillati; phylum Actinomycetota; class Actinomycetes; order Mycobacteriales; family Mycobacteriaceae; genus Mycobacterium; species Mycobacterium sp. E2497. The sequence continues at coordinate 55,641 of NZ_LZKD01000207.1, read as the reverse complement.
GCCCGCATCGCCGCCCGGAGCTGCCGACGTGGACTTCGTGCGCCCGGACGACTTAGCCGCTGTCACCTACGACAGAGTACTGATTTCGTGATCTCGCCGAGACCTCGTGTTGATTGAAGGCCCTGTTTACTCTCCTTGTGTCATGGTTGCTGGTGGCCGTCGTTCCGGGGCTGCTGATGCTGGCGGCGCTCGGCTTGGGACGGCTCGAACGGGGCCTTTCCCGCGATGACGCCGCGGTGCTGGCGGTCACCGAGCTTTTCGAGCGCGTCGAGCTCGTCGACATGCGCACCCTGGCCCGGGAGGGCATGCCGGAGGCGGTGGAATACCTGCACCGGCGCGAGGCCTGGGAACTGTCCGAGGCCGCGCTCGCCGGGATCACGGCCCGGCCGCGGCACGCGGCACCGTCGTTTGCCGCCAGCTTCGTCGACCATGCGGAGCTGACATTGCCGACGCGAATACACGCGCATTCGCCGATCAATCCGCAGTTTAAGGCCACTCGGCGCGTCAATCGTGTGTAGCGTTGCACGTTGGACAAAATGTCCTACCGCTAGACTCAGCACGCGAGCACGGGATTAACCTGCCCGTAGCGCAATCATTGGAAATCTGAAGAGGCAATGTGGACGAGATCCTGGCAAGGGCAGGAATCTTCCAAGGGGTTGAGCCCAGCGCCGTCGCCGCGCTGACCAAGCAACTGCAACCCGTCGACTTCCCCCGTGGGCACACGGTCTTCGCCGAGGGTGAGCCGGGCGACCGGCTGTACATCATCGTCTCGGGGAAGGTGAAGATCGGCCGTCGGTCACCCGACGGCAGGGAGAACCTGCTGACGATCATGGGCCCGTCGGACATGTTCGGTGAATTGTCGATTTTCGACCCGGGCCCGCGGACTTCCAGCGCGACCACCATCACCGAGGTGCGTGCGGTGTCGATGGACCGCGACGCGTTGCGGGCGTGGATCTCCGATCGACCCGAGATCGCCGAGCAGCTGTTGCGGGTGCTGGCCCGACGGCTGCGCCGCACCAACAACAACCTGGCCGACCTCATCTTCACCGACGTGCCCGGCCGGGTCGCCAAGCAGCTGCTGCAGCTCGCCCAGCGGTTCGGCACCCAGGAGGGTGGCGCGATGCGGGTCACCCACGACCTGACCCAGGAGGAGATCGCCCAGCTGGTGGGCGCGTCCCGGGAGACGGTGAACAAGGCGCTGGCCGACTTCGCCCACCGCGGCTGGATCCGCCTGGAGGGCAAGAGTGTGCTGATTTCGGACTCCGAAAGGCTGGCCCGCCGAGCAAGGTAGCTCGACGATGCGCGGGCGCAACCGAGCCAGGTAAGCGCACGAATTGCGCCGAGATCGACGTTATCGACGCGTCCTCTCGAACTTTTCCGCGATAGCGTCGATTTCGACGAGAGTTCAGCGCTGCAAATAGTCCAGCTGCGCCTGAACGGACCATTCGGCGGCGTCCCAGAGTTTCTCGTCGACGTCTACGTAGACGTGTTCGACGACCTGGCGCGCGGTGGCGTCCTCGCCGATGTCCCGCAGCGCCGCGCGCACCTGCTCCAGGCGCTCGTGGCGGTGGGTCAGGTAGCCCGAGGCGACGGCCTCCAGGTCGGCCAGCTCCGGCCCGTGACCGGGCAGCACCGTCCGGTGGCCCAGGCCGCGCAGCCGGCGCAGCGACTCGAGATAGTCGGCCAGGCTGCCGTCTTCGGAATCTATGACCGTGGTGCCGCGGCCCAGCACGCTGTCGGCGGTGAGCACGGCGTCGTCGAGCAGGAACGAGAACGAGTCGGCGGTATGGCCGGGGGTGGCCATCACCTTGATCTTCAGGCCCGCCGCGTCGATCACCTCCCCGTCGGCGAGGTGGCCGCCCAGGCCGCGCAGGAAGCCGCTGCCCGCCGAGCGCACCGTCGCCCCGGTCCGCTCGACCAGCTTGTCGATGCCGTCGGTGTGATCGCCGTGCCGGTGACTGATCAGCACCAGCGCGATGCGGCCCAGTTCGGCGACCCGGGCGATGTGTTCGTCGTCGTCTGGCCCGGGATCGACGACCACCATCTCGTCGCTGCCCTTGCCGCGCAGCACCCAGGTGTTGGTGCCCTCGAGGGTCAGCAACCCGGGGTTGTCGGCCAACAGGACCGAGGCGGTGTCGGTGACCGCCCGCAGCCTGCCGTAGGCGGGATGGCTCAGCGACTCGGGTGCGGCGGTCACGGTCGTGAGCCGACCTCCACGATCAGCTCGACCTCCACCGGCGCATCCAGCGGCAGCTCGGACACGCCGACCGCCGACCGCGCGTGTGCGCCGTCATCGCCGAACACCTCGGCCAGCAGCTCGGAAGCCCCGTTGATGACGGTGGGCTGACCGTTGAAACCCGGGGCGGAGGCGACGAACCCGACGACCTTGACCACCCGGGTCACCGCGTCGATGCCCACCAGCGAATCGACGGCCGCCAGGGCGTTGAGCGCGCAGATCCGCGCCATCGCCTTGCCCTCTTCGGGGCTGACCTGCGCCCCGACCTTGCCGGTGCCGGCCAGCTGCCCGGCCTGCATCGGCAGCTGGCCCGCGGTGTAGACCAGGTCACCCGTGCGCACCGCGGGCACGTAGGCGGCCAGCGGCGCCACCACCTCGGGAAGCGCGACGCCGAGTCGCGCGAGCCGGTCCGACGCGGTCATCTACTTGGGGCGCTTCAGATACGCGACGTGTTGCTCACCGGTGGGACCGGGCAGGACGGACACCAGTTCCCAGCCGTCGGCACCCCACTGGTCGAGAATCTGTTTGGTGGCGTGCGTCAGGAGCGGGACGGTGACGTATTCCCATGCGGTCGGTTGGCTCATGGCGCGAGCTTATCGGTCGGATGTGAACGGCTCTGGCCTGCCCGTGGCCCGGACGCCGGCCGGGCTAGCATGCGAAGGTGGCAAACACATCGAGCGGCGGTAGCGCCGTCGGCTGGCCGGCGCGGCTGTCAAAAGCCCGCCTGCATTTCGTCACCGGCAAAGGCGGGACGGGCAAGTCGACGATCGCGGCCGCACTGGCGCTGACCCTGGCAGCCGGAGGCCGCAAGGTGCTCCTCGTGGAAGTCGAAGGGCGCCAAGGCATTGCGCAGCTCTTCGACGTTCCGCCGCTGCCCTACCAGGAAGTCAAGATCGCCACCGCCGAGCGCGGCGGCCAGGTCAACGCCCTGGCGATCGACATCGAGGCGGCGTTCCTGGAATACCTGGACATGTTCTACAACCTCGGCATCGCCGGGCGGGCGATGCGCCGCATCGGCGCGATCGAGTTCGCGACGACGATCGCGCCCGGCCTGCGCGACGTGCTGCTCACCGGAAAGATCAAGGAATCGGTGGTGCGCGTCGATAAAAACCGGCTCCCGGTCTACGACGCGGTGGTCGTCGACGCCCCACCGACGGGGCGGATCGCCCGCTTCCTGGACGTCACCAAGGCCGTGTCGGATCTGGCCAAGGGCGGCCCGGTGCACGGGCAGGCCGAGGGAGTGGTCAAGTTGTTGCACTCCGAGCAGACCGCCATCCATCTGGTCACCCTGCTGGAAGCGCTGCCGGTGCAGGAGACGCTGGAAGCCATCGAGGAACTCGCCGAGATGGAGCTGCCGATCGGCAGCGTGATCGTCAATCGCAACATCCCGTGCCACCTGCAGCCCGCCGATCTGGCCAAGGCCGCCGAGGGACACGTCGACGCCGACTCACTGCGGGCGGGATTGGAGATGGCCGGGATCAAGCTGAACGACACCGACTTTGCCGGTCTGCTGACCGAAACCATCGAGCATGCGACCGTGATCGCCGCGCGCGCCGAGATCGCACAGCAGCTGGATGCGCTGAAGGTGCCGCGGCTGGAACTGCCCGCCATCTCCGACGGCGTCGACCTGGGAAGCCTCTACGAGCTTTCGGAATCGCTTGCCCAGCAGGGGGTTCGATGATTACCGCACCGAATAGGCTTGACATGGCGGCCATCCTGGCCGACACGACCAACCGGGTGGTGGTGTGCTGCGGCGCCGGCGGGGTGGGCAAGACCACCACCGCGGCCGCCATGGCCTTACGCGCGGCCGAATACGGCCGCAACGTCTGCGTATTGACGATCGACCCGGCCAAGCGGCTGGCGCAAGCGCTGGGAGTCAACGACCTGGGCAACACCCCCCAGCAGGTGCCGCTGGCGCCCGAGGTGCCCGGCGAGCTGCACGCGATGATGCTCGACATGCGCCGCACGTTCGACGAGATGGTGCTCCAGTACTCCGGAAACGGCCGGGCGCAATCGATTCTGGACAACCAGTTCTATCAGACCGTCGCCAGCTCGCTCGCCGGCACGCAGGAGTACATGGCGATGGAGAAGCTCGGTCAACTGCTGGCCGAGGACCGCTGGGACCTGGTGGTGGTGGACACGCCGCCCTCGCGCAACGCGCTGGACTTCCTGGACGCGCCGAAACGACTGGGCAGCTTCATGGACAGCCGGTTGTGGCGGCTGCTGCTCGCGCCCGGTCGGGGCATCGGCCGATTAGTCACGGGCGCAATGGGTTTGGCGATGAAGGCGATATCCACCGTACTGGGCTCGCAGATGTTGAGCGATGCGGCGGCGTTCGTGCAGTCGCTGGACGCGACCTTCGGCGGCTTCCGGGAGAAGGCCGACCGCACCTACGCGCTGCTGAAGCGGCGCGGCACCCAGTTCGTCGTGGTGTCGGCGGCCGAGCCCGACGCGCTGCGCGAGGCCTCCTTCTTCGTCGACCGGTTGTCCCAGGAGGGCATGCCGCTCGCCGGGCTGGTCTTGAATCGCACCCACCCGACGTTGTGTTCGTTACCCGCCGAGCGGGCCATCGACGGAGCCGAGACCCTGGAGGCCGAACCGGATTCCGAGGCGGCCTCGTTGGCCGCGGCCGTGCTGAGCATTCATGCCGATCGCGCGCAGACCGCCAAGCGGGAGATCAGGTTGCTGTCACGCTTCACCGGGGCCAATCCCCACGTGCCGGTGGTCGGGGTGCCCTCGCTGCCGTTCGACGTGTCGGACCTGGAAGCGCTGCGCGCGCTGGCCGATCAGATCACTTCCACCGGAGACGCGGCGGTCCGCTGAGACACCCGGTCGAACCCGTGGCTCAGCCGGCGCTGCGGGTTCTCCTCTTGTCGAAGAAGTCCGCCCAGGACACCACCTCGGGGTGCTGCTTGAGCAGGGCGCGACGCTGACGTTCGGTCATGCCGCCCCAGACGCCGAACTCGACTTTGTTGTCCAGCGCGTCCGCGCCGCACTCCTGCATGACCGGGCAGTGCCGGCAGATGACGGCGGCTTTACGTTGGGCGGCTCCCCGGACGAAGAGCTCGTCCGGGTCCGTGGTCCGGCACAGTGCTTTGGAAACCCAGGCGATCCGTTCTTCGGCATCAACGCTGCGGAGTACCCCTTGAGCGGCCGCAATGTTTGTCCTACGCGCCGCAGGCCGTGTTCCTGACACGAGCTGGTCCCTTCCCTACCGGCCGCCTTCGCGACCGCCCTCCTCAGGTGCAGATCCTGACCTGCGATCTACGCCACACTGTGTACATCGGTGTTACCTGAATCTCACCGTGTGTCTAAGTTAGGTGGTCAGCTGCCAATTGCGCAACAGTCCGATAACGCTTTTTTTGGGACGGGCGTGCCGTCTCGCCTCAGAACCATAGGCGAAGAAGTGATCTTGCACACGTCGGCGGGAGCCTCCGCTGACGCAGGCGACAATTTTATCGCGGCCCCGCGCGTAAAGCACCCGTCGATGACGGGGCGCAAAGTGGACGAACTCGCAGCGTGGCGGCGTGACTGGGGGCCGCTACTGTAGTAGCCATGTCAGACCGCCCCCCGGCCATCCTCACCATCCTCAAGCTTGCGGGGTACTGCTTGCTGGCCGGTGTTGTCGCCACGGCCCTGATGTTTCCGTTCGCGGGCGGCCTGGGGCTGATGTCCAACCGCGCCTCCGAAGTCGTCGCCAACGGCTCGGCCCAACTCCTCGAGGGCGAGATACCCGCGGTGTCGACGATGGTCGACGCCAAGGGCAACACCATCGCCTGGCTGTACTCCCAGCGCCGGTTCGAGGTGCCCAGCGACAAGATCGCCAACACGATGAAGCTGGCGATCGTGTCCATCGAGGACAAGCGGTTCGCCGACCACAACGGGGTGGACTGGAAGGGCACGCTGACCGGGTTGGCGGGCTACGCGCGCGGCGACGTCGACACCCGGGGCGGTTCGACCATCGAGCAGCAGTACATCAAGAACTACCAGTTGCTGGTGACGGCCAAAACCGACGCCGAGAAGCGCGCCGCCGTGGAGACCACCCCGGCGCGCAAGCTGCGCGAGATCCGGATGGCGCTCACCCTGGACAAGACCTTCACCAAACCCGAGATCCTGACCCGCTACCTGAACCTGGTGTCCTTCGGCAACGGTTCGTTCGGCGTGCAGGACGCGGCCCAAACCTACTTCGGCATCAACGCATCCGATCTCAACTGGCAGCAGGCGGCGCTGCTGGCGGGCATGGTGCAGTCGACCAGCGCGCTCAACCCCTACACCAACCCCGAGGGCGCGCTGGCCCGGCGAAACCTGGTGCTGGACACCATGATCGAGAACATCCCGCAGGAGGCCGACGCGCTGCGCGCCGCCAAGGCCACCCCGCTGGGCGTGCTGCCGCAGCCCAACGAACTGCCGCGCGGCTGCATCGCGGCCGGCGACCGCGCGTTCTTCTGCGACTACGTCCAGGAGTACCTGTCCCGCGCCGGGATCAGCAAAGACCAGGTGGCCCGGGGCGGCTACCTGATCAAGACCACGCTGGACCCCGACGTGCAGATCCCGGTCAAGTCGGCCATCGACCAGTTCGCCAGCCCGACGCTGCCGGGCATCTCCAGCGTGATGAGCGTGATCCAGCCCGGAAAGACGTCGCACAAGGTGATGGCGATGGCCAGTAACCGCACCTACGGCCTGAACCTCGACGCCGGCGAAACCATGCGGCCGCAGCCCTTCTCGTTGGTCGGCGACGGCGCGGGGTCGGTCTTCAAGATCTTCACCACGGCCGCCGCCCTGGACATGGGCATGGGCACCAACGCCACGCTCGAGGTGCCGGCGCGCTTCCAGGCCAAGGGCATGGGCAGCGGCGGCGCCAAGGGCTGCCCCAAGGACACCTGGTGCGTGGTCAACGCGGGCAACTACCGCGGGTCGATGAACGTGACCGAGGCGCTGGCCACCTCGCCCAACACCGCGTTCGCCAAGCTGATCCAGCAGGTCGGGGTGACCCGCACGGTGGACATGGCGATCAAGCTCGGACTGCGGTCCTACGCCGACCCCGGCACCGCGCGCGACTACAACCCCGACAGCAACGAAAGCCTGGCCGACTTCGTCAAACGGCAGAACATCGGGTCGTTCACCCTGGGCCCGATCGAGGTCAACGCGCTGGAGCTGTCCAACGTCGCGGCCACGCTGGCCTCCGGCGGCACCTGGTGCCCGCCGAATCCGATCGACAAACTGATCGACCGGCACGGCAACGAGGTCGCGGTGACCACCGAGACCTGCGATCAGGTGGTGCCCGAAGGGCTGGCGAACACCCTGGCCAACGCCATGAGCAAGGACGCACTCGGCGGCGGCACGGCGGCCGGTTCGGCCTCCGCCGCGGGCTGGAACCTGCCGGTGTCCGGCAAGACGGGCACCACCGAGGCGCACCGCTCCTCCGGCTTCGTCGGGTTCACCAACCACTACGCGGCGGCCAACTACATCTATGACGACTCCACGACGCCGACGGACCTGTGCTCGTCGCCGCTGCGCCATTGCGGCGAGGGCGACCTCTACGGCGGTAACGAGCCGGCCCGCACCTGGTTCACGGCGATGAAGCCGATCGCCACCAACTTCGGGCCGGTGCAGTTGCCGCCCACCGATCCGCGCTACGTCGACGGGTCGCCCGGCTCACGGGTGCCCAGCGTCGCCGGCCTGGACATCGACGCGGCACGCTCGCGCCTCAAGGAGGCGGGCTTCCAGGTCGCCGACCAGAACAACTTCGTCAACAGCACCGCCAAGCAGGGCGAGGTGGTCGGAACGACGCCGAGCGGTGCGACGATCCCCGGGTCCATCATCACCATTCAGGTCAGCAACGGCATCCCGCCGGCTCCCCCGCCGCCGCCGGAGGGCGCGCCACCGCCGGTCGGCTCGCAGGTGGTGGAGATCCCGGGACTGCCCCCGATCACCATTCCGCTGCTGGCGCCGCCGCCTCCGCCGGCCCCGGGGCAGCCACCGCCGTAGACCGGCACAGCCCGCCATTTCATGCTCGCCGCGCAAGCTTTGCGTTGCCAAAGCGCAACCGGCAGTAGGCTGCCAGCATGGCTGATGTTCTGCCCACGCTGATACGCGCCGGTGCCGCCGCGCTCGGTTCTGCCGTCGTCGGCATCGGTTATGCCGCCGTCGTCGAGCGCAACGCCTTCGTCCTGCGCGAGATAACCATGCCCGTCCTGACGCCGGGCTCCACGCCGCTGCGGGTGCTGCACATCAGCGATCTGCACATGCTGCCCGACCAGCGCCGCAAACAGGCCTGGCTGCGCGAGCTGAGCAACTGGGAACCCGACCTGGTGGTCAACACCGGCGACAACCTGGCGCACCCCAAGGCGGTGCCCGCGGTGGTGCAGGCGCTCGGGGACCTGCTGTCGCGGCCGGGTGTCTTCGTGTTCGGCAGCAACGACTACTTCGGGCCGCGCCTGAAGAACCCGCTGAACTATCTGACCAACCCGTCGCACCGGGTCCACGGTGAGCCGCTGCCCTGGCAGGACCTGCGGGCGGCCTTCACCGAGCGCGGCTGGCTCGACCTGACCCACACGCGGCGCGAGTTCGAGGTGGCCGGCCTGCACGTCGCCGCCGCCGGCGTCGACGACCCGCACATCGACCGGGACCGCTACGACACGATCGCCGGACCGGCCAGCCCGGCCGCGAACCTGCGGCTCGGGCTGACCCATTCCCCGGAGCCGCGGGTGCTGGACCGCTTCGCCGCCGACGGCTACCAGCTGGTGATGGCCGGACACACCCACGGCGGCCAGGTCTGCCTGCCGCTCTACGGCGCCCTGGTCACCAACTGCGGCCTGGACCGGTCGCGCGCGAAGGGCCCGTCCCGCTGGGGCGCGCACATGCAGCTGCATGTCTCCGCCGGGATCGGCACCTCGCCGTTCGCGCCGGTGCGCTTCTGCTGCCGGCCCGAGGCCACGCTGCTGACGTTGATCGCCACCCCCATGGGCGGACGCGACTCGGCCAGCGACCTGAGCCGTTCGCAGCCAACAGTTTCGGTGCGTTGAGCCAGCGGACCCGGATCGCGGTCCGCAGCCGCTCGCGGTGCTGGACGGACGACGCGGTCCGGCTGATCCACGCCGACGCCCGCCGCAGCGCCGACACCCACCTGCTGCGCTACCCGCTGCCGTCGGCGTGGGGCCAGGATCGCAGCGGTGTCGGCGGCGATGTCGATGTGGCGCTCTACCTCAAGGACGAGACCACGCACATCACCGGCAGCCTCAAGCACCGGCTGGCGCGGTCGTTGTTCCTGTATGCGCTGTGCAACGGGTGGATCAACGAGGGCACCACCGTGGTCGAGGCCTCGTCGGGCTCCACCGCGGTGTCGGAGGCCTACTTCGCCGCCCTGCTGGGCCTGCCGTTCGTGGCCGTGATGCCGGCGTCCACCAGCTCGTCCAAGGTGGCGCTGATCGAAGCCCAAGGCGGCCGTTGCCATTTCGTGCGCGACTCCTCCGAGGTGTACGCCGAGGCCGAGCGGGTCGCCCGCGACACCGGCGGGCATTACCTGGACCAGTTCACCAATGCCGAACGCGCCACCGACTGGCGGGGCAACAACAACATCGCCGAGTCGATCTTCGACCAGATGGCCGAGGAAGCGCATCCGGTCCCGGAATGGATCGTGGTCGGTGCGGGCACCGGCGGCACCAGCGCGACGATCGGCCGCTACATCCGCTACCGGCGGCACGCCACCCGGCTGTGCGTCGTCGACCCGGAGAACTCCGCGTTCTTTCCCGCCTACGCCGAGGGCCGCTGCGACGTCGTGGTGTCCGGGTCCTCTCGCATCGAGGGCATCGGCCGGCCACGGGTCGAGCCGTCGTTTCTGGCCGACGTGGTCGACCGCATGGTCTTGGTCCCCGACGCGGCGTCCGTCGCCGCCGCCCGCCACGTCAGCGCCGTCCTGGGGCGCCGGGTGGGGCCCTCGACGGGCACCAACGTGTGGGGCGCGTTCGGGCTGCTCGCCGAGATGGTCGCCGAGGGCCGCAGCGGTTCGGTGGTCACGCTGCTCGCCGACAGCGGCGACCGCTACCAGGACACCTACTTCAACGACGAGTGGGTCAGCGCGCAGGGACTCGATCCGAGTGGCCCCGCCGAGGCGTTGACGGAGTTCGAGCGCTCCTGCCGGTGGCCGTGACCCGCCACGCCGCGATTTGGCCAGCCGCTGGGCCGGTGCGATAGGCTGTCGGAGCTTCAAGCGGGGTGTGGCGCAGCTTGGTAGCGCGCTTCGTTCGGGACGAAGAGGCCGTGGGTTCAAATCCCGCCACCCCGACTCAATGGTGTTAGCTGGTACGCCGGCCGGCACCGGCGGCTGACACTGCGGCGCCGCGGGTTTGCCATTAAGCTCTGCCCGCATGGCGCTGGTAAGCCCGTCGCCCGGGCAGGGCCACCCGCGCGGGCCCGGCCAACGGGTCAGGACATTTGCTGATCCCGCGGCGGGCAGCGGCGGCCGCTTACACCCCACCCTGGCCGAGGTCGCGCAGCGGCAGCAGGAGATCCGGACGTGGGAAGCGCTCAACGTCGGCGGCTACCGGTTCGCCAAACCGGGCACCATCATCGGCGCCCTGATCTCTGCGGTGCTGGTCATTCTGGTGGTGACGCCCCTCCCGCCGAACTGGCCGTGGGACATCCCGACGATGATCTTGGCCATCTTCACCGCGGTGGCGACGGTGACCTGTGGCCTGCTGTGGTTCGACAAACCGCACTCGCCTCCGCCGCCCGAGCCGTTGATGATCGTGCCGTTCTCGCGCGCGGAGAACCTACAGCTGATGGCGGGCCAGCCCGTGGAGCCCTACCGCGCCATCTGCGCGTGCCCCGGCTGCGGCGACACGTCGGCCCATCTAATCCGCGAGCCGGCCCCGGACGAACCAGCCTGGGCGATGGTCACCCGGCGGTGCGCCGTGTGCGACCGCGAATGGGCGCAGACCTGAATCGATTGTGCGGCAACCACTTCCCCAGCGGCAGTGCCGATGTCAGGCGCAGTCGGCGCAGATCGACAGGCCCGCGTTCGAGCTGCGCAACCGGCTACGGTGTTGCACCAGGAAACAGCTCGAGCACGTGAATTCGTCGGACCGTTGGGGGATCACGGTCACCGACAGCTCTTCGCCGGACAAATCGGCGCCGGGCAGCTCGAAGAAGTGCACATCGTTGGGGTCCTCGTCGACCACCGCGGTGGCGGGTCCGTGCAGGGTCGGCGCCAATTCGCCGATGGCGGACTTGTCCTGGGTGTCGGAGTCGGAGGCGCGGCGTGCGTCATAGTCGCTTGCGGCCGGCATGGCGGTTCCTTCCTGCTGATGAACCCGGGCTGACGCACTTTCCTGTACTCACCCGTGGCGCAGGGCGTACCCCATTCAGGCGCGCGTTACACCGATCGGCTGCAAAAAGTTGCGCCGGCGGACCTTGAGTCGCCGCATGCGCCGGGCCACCGCGGGGTAATGCGCCAGCGCCAAGCCCAGCCACGGCGCGACCACGGACACGATCAGCGCCGCGATGCCGATTCCCTCGTGGCCGATCAACAGCTCGAACAGGCCGATCGCCAAGCTCACCGCCCAGACCCCCACGGCGGCGAGTCCGAGCAGCGCGAAATCCCGCCCGTACTCGACCGGGTAGTTTGCTGCTCGCAATGAAACGGGCGCGACCATGATCCGCTTCTACCCGGTCATGGCAACAAATAAACGCCGGATCCGGTGGCAGCGCGCCAGCCGGTGTTCGTTAGCTCACACCGGTCAACCGCTCGGCGGCGGGGCGGGCTTGTCGGAATGCGCGGCGTGCCAGGCAAGTTCGGCGTCGCGCACCCTGCGATGTGCGCGCAGCAACCACACGGCGCTCGCCGCGCCGAGCACGACGGCCAGGATCACGGCCGTCACGCCCGCGGCCAAATGACCGGTCGCCAAGGCGAACAAGCCGACGATGAGGGCAACCACCGCTACGGCCGAGCCGGCCAAACCGGGGGCGTTCGCGCCGTAGGTGAGGGTTTCGCCGGCGTGCCGGCGGGCGGTCCGATGGTGATCGACCGGGTCGCCGTTGTGGTAATTCACCTGCACTCCTCGTGAGAAAGATTGTGCTCCAATGTGATTCGCGTGGCACTGCGGTTCGGCGCTCGACCGCCGGCCGAGCCGGCCATCCCGCGGCAAAGGAGCCGCAACCGCTCACCCACGCCGGTTACCCGCCGCCCCCGGACCCAAACGACTCCGCGCGCCGGTGTCAGCCGGCTCCGGCCTGGGTATGCCGCGCAGATGAAACCCGCCGTTCTCTTCGACGTCGACGGAAGCCTGGTCGACTCCAACTATCTGCACGTCTACGCGTGGCAGCGCGCCTTCGACGCCGAGGGTCTGCCCGTGGCCGCCTGGCAGATCCACCGCTGCATCGGCATGGACGGTTCCACCCTGGTGCGCACGCTGTCCCGGGACGCCCCGGACGAGGTCCAGGAGCGGCTCAGCGACGGGCACAGCCGCTACTACCGGGAATGCACCCCGCTGCTCGCGCCGCTGCCCGGTGCCCGGGCGCTGCTGCGCCGCGTCGCCGAGCTCGGCGTGCAGGTCGTGCTGGCCACCTCGGCACCCGACGACGAACTGGAGATCTTGCGCAAGGTCCTCGACTGCGAGGACGTGATCTCCGCAACGACGTCGTCGCGCGACGTCGACACCGCCAAACCCGAACCCGGCATCGTGCAGGTCGCGCTGGACCGGGCGGGGGCCGACGCCGGCCATGCCGTGTTCATCGGGGACGCGGTCTGGGACGCGCACGCCGCGGCGGGCGCCGGATTGCCGTGCATCGGCCTGCTCAGCGGCGGCATCGCCCGCGAGGAGCTGCAGGCGGCGGGCGCGTCACCGATCTTCGCCGACCCGCAGGACCTGCTCGAGCACCTGGACTCGACTCGCATCGCCGAACTCGCGCTACATGCCGCGGGTGCGGAGCAGCAGCGGCAGTAGCCACCAGAACAAGGTGAACAGCGTCAGCGCGCACGCGCCGGCGACGACGCCCGGGCTGGTGCCGGCCACCGCGGTGAAGACGACGACAGTCACCCCGGTCAGCGCCAGGCCCAGGAGGCCCAGCCCGGCGTACGCACAGCGGTGCGCGGCGGACACCAGCACCTGCAGACGATGGCGCCGGAACAACAGCCGATGCATGCCGACCGGGGCGATCAACAGCACGGTTGCCCCCACCGAGCAGCCCACCGTCGCGAGATAGAGGTTGCGCATCGCCGGGGCCAGGACGTCGAACCGCTGCTGGAACGGCAGCGTCAACAGGAAACCGGTGAGCAGCTGCACACCGGTCTGCACCACGCGCAGCTCCTGCAGCAGGCTGTTCCAATTGCGGTCCAGCCGTTGGATTTCGGTCTCGCCACGCTCGCGACTGTCCCACCGCTGGTCGCCTTGCGGATTGTCGACGTCCATAGCGCTGATCATCGCACCTGGCGCGTGCGGCAGCGCCGATTCGGCGATTTTACCCAAATGCCTTCGCGCGCAGGCCATCCCGGCCGCGCGACGCGCCTAGCGGTTGATGTTGTCGTCGCGCACCGCGGTCAGCGCGTCGTCCAGCGTCGGGTACAGCGGGAAGGTCTTGTCCAGGCCGGTCAAATGAATGGGCCTCCTGGTCGCCGGACCGCGTGCGACCACGCCGAACCCCGTCGCCGTGCCCAGCTTCTCGTAGGTCGCCGCCAGGATCTTCAGCCCAACCGAACCGAGAAACTCCACCGCGGAAAGATCGATCACCAACGCCGCCGGATTATCCGCAACCACCGCGCCGATGGCCTGTTCCAGGGCCGGAGCCGTGACCAAATCGATTTCGCCGCTGACACTGACCACCGACACCCCATCGTGGTCCTCAACCAACGTGGTAATCGAATCAGGAGCTGACAATGGCAATCCTTTGTCCTGGGCTTCAGGGTGTGGTGCAAGCCTAGCCTGCGTTGCGGACTGCGAGAAGAATATGCCCTCAACACCTGCCCCGCGGCAACCCAGGCTAGTCTCGCAAAATCGAGCCTGCACACGGCGGGGCGCGGACCGGCACCTGGGAGGCCACATGTCAGATTCGCCGGCGGAGTTCAGCGGCGCGGGCGCCACCGTGCAGGCAGTCGGTATTTCCAGCGAGGGCCTGTTACCCCAGCTCGTCCAGCACCTGCGGCAGAACCGCACCGTCCTGCGCGAGGAGTGGGCGCGCCGGATCACCGAGGCCGAACTGCTCACCGCGATGACGCCGGAGGAGCTGTTCTCCGAGGCGACGGCCGTCTACGACAACTACGTGGAGGTGCTCGAGACCGGTAGCGTCGAGGCGCTGCAGGCCTACGCGCGCGACCTGTCGGAGCGCATCATTCCGCGGGGCGTGGAAACGGACGAGGTCGTCGGCATCGTGCTGCTGCTGCGCGACGTGCTCGCGCGTTCGTTGTTCGAGAAGTACCAGACGGAATTCGACATGCTCAACCGGGTTCTGGACGCGTACGAACCGGCAGCCAACCGCATCGCCAACACCGTGGCGGTCAGCTTCGTCCAGGAGCGCGAACGCATCATCCGCCAGCAGCAGGAGGCGATTCGCGAGCTGTCCACGCCGGTGCTGCAGGTGCGTGAACAGCTGCTGATTCTGCCGATCATCGGTGTGCTCGATTCCCAGCGCGCCCGCCAGGTCACCGAACAGCTGCTGAGAGCCATCCGCGCCAACCGCGCGAAGGTGGTGGTCATCGACATCACCGGTGTGCCCACCATCGACTCCACGGTGGCCAACCACCTGGTGCAGACGGTCGACGCGTCGGGGTTGATGGGCGCCAGCGTCATCATCACCGGCCTGTCCTCCGAAATCGCCCTGACGCTGGTGACCATCGGCCTGGACCTGTCGAAGATGAACGCCGTCGGCGACCTGCAGGGCGGCATCGAGGAAGCCGAGCGGCTGCTGGGCTACGAGGTCACCCGCACCGGCGAGCAGACCGGATAAAAAGAGGAACACGAGCGCCCCATGCCGGTACCGATCCTGAAACAGGGTGCGATCCTCATCGCCTCGGTGCAGGCCGCGCTCAGCGACTCCGACGCCGAGCGGCTTCGCTATGACCTCATGGAGCGGGTCAGCCGGTTCCGCGCGCAGGGCATCATCGTCGACGTCACCGCCATCGACGTGATGGACTCCTTCGCGGCCCGGTCGCTGCGGACGATCGCCCACATGACGCGGCTGCGCGGCGCGGACACGGTGATCGTCGGCCTGCAGCCCGAGGTGGCCTTCGCGATGGTTCAGCTGGGCCTGGCGTTCGACGACATGAATACGGCGCTGGACCTCGAGGAGGGCCTGGCCCTGCTGAATCGCCAACTGGCGCAGCGGAAACCGGCGATCGGGCGCGACGGTGGAGACTGACATCGTCGTCGACATCGACAATTCTGACGACATCGTCGAAGCCCGCAAAGCCGGACATCAACTCGCACTCGACCTGGGATTCTCGCTCACCGACGTCACGATGATCGCCACGGCGATCTCCGAGATCGCGCGAAACATCACCAGCTACGCCGGTCGCGGCGTGGTCAGGGTCTTCGTCGCCGACCGGGAGGGCCGCAAGGCCCTGGTGGTGCGCGCGGAGGATCAGGGACCGGGCATCGCCGACATCGAGCGGGCGATGGAGGACGGGTATTCGACCGGGCGCGGGCTCGGCATGGGCCTGCCCGGCTCGCGACGACTGATGGACAGGTTGTTCGTGGAATCCGCGCTCGGCCGGGGGACGGTCGTCGAGATGTGGAAATGGGTTCCGCCCCATGCGTGAGAACGGCCGTTTCGGGCCGATCGAGTGGGCGCGGGCGGGTCGTCCCCTGCCCAGTGAGTTCACCTCCGGGGATCGGGGCATCGCGGTCGACGTCGGCGGCGAGGCCGCCCTGTTCGGCGTGGTGGACGGCCTCGGCCACGGTCCGGAGGCCGCGACCGCGGCGCTGCGGGCCGTCGAAGCGGTCAAACGCTCCAGCGGTGAGCGGATCGAGGTGTTGATCCAGCTCTGTCACCGGCTGCTCGCCGGGACCCGAGGCGTCGCGATGACCCTGGCGCGGGTCGACTTCGCGGCCAACACGCTGACGTGGACGGGCGTCGGCAACGTCACCGCCGACCTGGTGGCCAAGGCCCCCACCGGCATCCAGGTGAGGTCCAGTGCGCGGCTGACCGCGGGCATCGTCGGCTATCGCATACCGGAAATCAGGCCCGCGCAAGTGATTTCGATGCGTCCGGGTGACCTGCTCGTGATGAGCACCGACGGAATCGCCGAAGACTACCTGGACCACATCGACTTCGCCGCGCCCGCCGTCGCCATCGCTGAGGAGCTTCTCGGCAAGGACGCGAAGGAAACCGACGACGCCATGGTGCTGACCGCCCGGCACCGGGGAGCCTCGACATGAGCGACGACGACTTCCACGCCCGGTACGCCGCGGCGTTGCGTGCCTATATGGAGGCGCGCGACGAGGACAGCCTGGCTGTCGCGTATGAGCTCGGGCGCCGGGCGTTGCAAGAAGACGTCAGCCTGCTGGGCATCATCGAGCGCCACGTCGAGCTGATCCTCGAACTGGCCAAGGACATCCAGATCGACGCACCGATCGCGCTGGAGTTCCTGCTGCAGATGCTGGTGCCCCTCGACATCGCCACCCGCGGCTTCCTGGACGGCACCAGGCGCTACGCGCGCGAGCGCGCCCGCGCCGAGGGGCTGGCCGACCGCGACAAATTCCGCACCGCGCTGGTGAATTCGTTGCAGGAGGGCTTTTTCGTCGCCGACCACGAGGGCTCCGTCGTCGAGATGAACAACGCCCTCATCGAGATCCTCGGCTATCCCGCCGAGAACCTGCCGTACCGGTGGCCGCATCCGTGGTTGGTCGACCAACAGGGCGCCACCCAACAGCAGGCGCTCGTGCGCAGCATCGGCAGCACCGCGTACGAGACGCCGATCCGCCATCGCGACGGGCATCTGGTCTGGGTGACGGTGAGCATCAACGCGGTCCAGGGCAGCGGCAGCGACCAAGACGTCTTCGTGGGAACGATCCGGGACATCACCGCCGAGCGGGCCTTCGCCGCGCGGGAAAGCGCGGTCCTGCGTCTGGCCACGGCGGTGGCGGTGGCCAAGAGCGTGGACGAGCTGCTGTCCATCACCCTCGCCGAGTGCACCGCGGCGATCGACGTGCAACGGGTGATCGCGATCTCCTGGCCGGCCACCGGGGGAGAACCGACCGTCCAGGTCGCCGGCGAACCGTCCGAGACCTCCTGGCGCACGCTGGATCCCTGGCTGCGTCACACCTTCGAAGACGCGCGCCACCAGCTGCCGCTGACCGCCAAGACGGTCGAGCGACCCGACAGCCCCGGCAAGGCCCAGGGATTGGTGGCGGTGCTCTCCGGCGCGGGCGACGTGGCCCTGTGGCTGGAGCTGCGCTCACCGCGCTGGGTCAGCGCCGAAGACCGGCTGCTGATCACGGTCCTCATCGGTCACCTCAGCCTGGCCATGCAACACGTCCGCCAGTTCGAGAGCGCCCGCGAGACGTCGCTGACGTTGCAGCGCGCCCTGCTGCCGACCATGGAACCGCCGCCGGGCTTCGCCGTGCGCTACGAGCCCGCCGTCCCGCCCCTGGAAATCGGCGGCGATTGGTATGACGTGCTCCCGATCGGCGATCACCGCATCGGCATCGTCGTGGGTGACTGCGTGGGCCGCGGCCTGCCGGCGGCGGCGGTCATGGGGCAGCTCCGCAGTTCGGCGCGGGCGCTGTTGATCAATGGGGCCGAGCCCGCGCTCTTGCTCGAGCAGCTCGACTCGGCCGCGTCGCTCATCCCGAATGCGTACTGCACCACCGTGTTCCTGGCGATCCTGGACACCGAATCCGGGGTCCTGCAGTACAGCAACGCCGGTCACATGCCCGCCGTGCTCGTCGGCTCGGAGCCCGGCACGGTGATGATGCTGACCGACGCCTCGTCGGTGCCGCTGGCGGTTCGTCGCACGGAGCCCCGCCCGCAGGCCAGCCGGGTGCTGCCGCCCGGCTCGACCCTGATGCTGTTCACCGACGGGCTGGTCGAGCGCAAGCACGAGTCCATCGACGACGGGATCAATCGGGCGGCGGCGGTTCTGGCGAAGACGACGACGTTGCCGTTGGATTCCGTCGCCGATGCGGTGTTGCGTGAGTTGGCTCCCGCTTCGGGGTATGACGACGACGTGGCCATGGTGATCTATCGGTACCGGCAATCCCCGCTTCGCATCGAAATTGAGGCCGGGCCAGACCAATTGGCCAGCATTCGGCACAGGTTGGCCGACTGGCTGCGCGCCGCGGGCCTGCCGGACGAACTGGCCGCCGACATCGTGCTGGTCGCCAACGAGGCCTGCACGAACTGCGTCGAGCACGCATACTCCGGGCAGGCGCCGGGCACGATGTCGCTCGACGTCGAACTCGCGGACGGGGAAATCCGCGCCCGGGTCACCGACCACGGCTCCTGGAAGGAACCGGCCGTCAACCCCGGCAACGGCGGGCGGGGCCTGCTGCTGATGAGGGCGCTCAGCAGCACGCTGGAGCTCGATCACGGCCCCGACGGAACCGCCGTCGACCTCACCTTTCGCCTGCCGGCCGAGGCCGGCTAGGGGTGGCACCGCACCGTTTGTGGCCCCTGGATTGCGGGTAGTCGTGAGCGTGACCCGCGCATCGATCTCGACCGAACCCGTCCTGCCTGCGGCACACGGGCCGTTGTCGACAGCGGTTCGTCGCGCCCTGACGGGGCCGCCGTCGCATGACCACCTGACGCGCATCGGCGCGTCGGTGCGCGATTCGGATCCCTACGGCCTGGACCTGCAGCTGGCGCTGTGCATGTGCTACGAGTTGCACTACCGCGGATTCGCGGGGGTGGATCCGGCCTGGGAGTGGAATCCGGCGCTGCTGGCCCTGCGCGCCGAACTGGAACGCGTCTTCCTGGCCGGTGTGCGCCGCGACGTCGGGCCCATCGCGGACGACCAGACCGCGGCCGCCGAAATGGAGGCCATCTCGGTCGAACCGGCCGACGGCACCGGCCCGTCGTATTACTTGCGCGACACCGGAACGTGGCAGCAGATGCGCGAATACTTCGTGCACCGCTCGGTGTATCACCTCAAAGAGGGCGATCCCCACGCGTGGGCGATCCCGCGACTGATGGGTGTCGCCAAAGCGGCTTTCGTGGCAATCGAATTCGACGAATACGGCGCCGGGCGGGGCCCCCGGTTGCATCAGCAGCTCTTCGCCGACCTGATGGCGGCCGCGGGCCTCGACACGACGTACCTGGCCTATGCGGACGTTGTCACCGCCGAGGCGCTGGCGGCGGTGAACCTGATGTCGCTCTTCGGGCTGCACCGCGAGTTGCGCGGCGCCGCCATCGGGCACTTCGCGTCAACCGAGATCACGTCACCGCCGGGGTCCCGGCGCATGGTGCAAGCCCTGCAGCGGATGGGGGCGCCGTCCGCGTGCGTGGAGTTCTACGCCGAGCACGTCGAGGCCGACGCGGTGCACGAACACGTGGTGCGCATCGATGTCGTCGGGGACCTCGTCGCCCGGGAGCCACAGCTCGATCGCGACGTTGTGTTCGGGATCCGCGCGCATGCCGCGGTCGAAAACCGGTTGGCCGACGCCGTTATGGCGTCGTGGCAGCAGGATCGGACGTCGTTGCGGAGGGCGCTGGACTAAGCGTCCGCCGGGACAGATTCCGGCATCGCCGGTGGCTGGTGTCGCACAACGGATAGTTGTCGCTGCGCCGGCAGGTGCAGATGGCGACCATGAACCGGTCGGATTCGACGACCTCCCCGTCGGGCATCTCGATGCTCACCGGGCCGGCCACGAGCACCGGTCCGCCCACAACCACCTGTACCCGGGTGCCGCTCATCGCTTGTCCGCCCGGATCACGATCAGCTCCTCCTCCCGGCGGCCGGGCGGTATCAACCCGCCGCTCTGCAGCCAGGCCGCCCGCGCCGTCATCACGGGGCCGAACGGTATCCATTTCGACGCAACGACTTTCGCGTCCATGCCGGCCCATTTCAGCGCGTCCAGCGATTGCTGGACACCGGCCAGGGCCGAGTGCACCAACAGCAGGGTTCCGCCGTCGCACAACAACTTCGGCGCCGCTTCGCACAGCGGATCCAGCACCATCCGCCCGTCCGGGCCGGCGTTCCACGCCCACGACGGCCCCGCGCTCACCGGGATCGCCGCCGTGTCGTCGTGCGGCGGTGCGGGCACGTACGGCGGGTTGGACACGACGACGTCGAACGGCGCGCAGTCCAGTGCGTCGCTCCACGTGCCGTTGCGGACGTCGACGTGCACGCCGGCGGCGACGGCGTTGCCGCGCGAACAGCCCACCGCCTGCGGACAAATGTCGAAGGCCGTGACACCGGCGGCGCCCATTTCGGCGGCGGCGATCGCGACAAATCCGCTGCCCGTGCACAAGTCGAGAACACGCCGGCCCGGTATGAGTCCGCTTTCTGCCATTACGCCCACCAGCAATCGGGAATCATCTTGCGGCTGATAAACGTTCGAGGCAGCAGAAACAACGGGTCCGGGATATGTTGTGGTCAACTTTGGCCTTTCGACGGATCGCCGCGGCGATCACTGCTTGGCCTGTGTAATGCCCGCAAACCGGTGGCTTCAAACGGAGTGCGGGAAGGCCCTTTTCGGCTAACCCGCAGGCGCGTGTGCTAATTGCTGCACGGTGGTCGCGCAAAACGCGGGGAGGTCCTTGGGTGATCGACTGGTGATCAGATTGCCGTCGACGACGACCTCCTCGTCCACCACGTTCGCCCCGGCGTTGCGAAGGTCGGTGCGGATGGACGGATACGACGTGAGCGTGCGGCCCTTTGCCACGCCGGCTTCCAGCAGCGTCCAGGGACCGTGACAAATCGCGGCGACCGGCTTTCCGGAGGCGGCGAAGTCGCGCACGAAGGACACGGCGGAGCTGTCCATCCGCAGCTTGTCCGGGTTGACGGTGCCGCCGGGCAGCACCAGGCCGTCGAATTCGGAGACCGATGCGTCCGAGACTGCCCGGTCGACTTCGAAGGTTCCGGCCGGCTCCAGATCGTGGTTGCGGGCCTGGATTTCGCCGGTTTTCAGCGAAAGCAACTCGACCTGGGCGCCCGCTCCCTCGAGCGCCGAACGGGGTTGTTCGAGTTCTACCTTCTCGACGCCATCGGCGGCGAGAATCGCGACTTTCTTGCCCTGCAATTCATTTGCCACGGCGATTCCCCTTCCTTACTTCCGGTCAACTCGGATTGAGGATGACTTTGGTGCAGCCGTCCTCTTTGTTCTTGAAGATCTCGTATCCGTGCGGCGCCTGATCAAGGGTCAGGTGGTGGCTGACGATGATGGTCGGGTCGATGTCGCCGTTGCGGATCCGGTCCAGCAGCGGCCGCATGTAGCGGTGCACGTGACACTGGCCGGTCTTGATGGTGAGCGACCGGTTCATGACCGCCCCGATCGGGAACTTGTCCATCAGTCCGCCGTACACCCCGATGATCGAAATCGTGCCGCCGTTGCGGCAGCTCATCGCCGCTTCCCGGATGGCATGCGGGCGTTCGGTTTCCAGGCGCGCCGCCTGCTTGACGCGGTCATAGGCGTCCACCGGGGCAGACCCGCTGCGCGCTTCCATGCCGGCGGCGTCGATGCAATGGTCGGGTCCCCGGCCGGCGGTGATGTCCCGAAGCTCCTCGAGGACCGGCGTCTCGGCGAAGTTGACCGGTGTGGCGCCGATCTGCTTCGCCAATTCGAGTCGATACGGAACGCGGTCGACGGCAATGACTTTCGATGCCCCGAGCAGATACGCGCTCATGATCGCGAACAGGCCGACCGGGCCCGCACCCCACACCGCGACCACGTCGCCAGGGGTGATGTTGCACATCTCCGCGCCCATGTATCCGGTCGGGAGGATGTCGGACAGGAACAGGACCTGCTCGTCGGTCAGGTCGTCTTCGATCCTCAGCGGGCCCACATCGGCGAACGGCACCCGAGCGTATTCGGCCTGACCGCCGGCGAAGCCGCCGAGCATGTGCGAGTACCCGAACAGGCCGGCCGGGGAGTGACCCATGAATTTCTCGGCGATTCCGGCGTTCGGATTGGAGTTCTCGCATAGTGAGTACAGGTCGCGCCGGCAGGCAGAGCATGCCCCACACGCGATCGGGAACGGCACCACCACCCGATCACCGACGGCCAGGTTGTTGACCGCCTTGCCGACTTCGACCACCTCGCCCATGAATTCGTGCCCGAGCACGTCGCCGTGCTTGACGGTGGGGATGTAGCCGTCGTACAGGTGAAGATCGGAACCGCAGATCGCCGTGGAGGTGATGCGCACGATGGCGTCGCGATCGTTGAGAATCTTGGGGTCCGGAACGGACTCCACCCGGACGCTGTTGCGGCCCGCGTAGACGGTGGCCCTCATAGGCTTGCTCCTTTGTTGGGTTGAGCGGGCCGCTGGTGCAGCTGCCCGGCCGCCGCGGCCCCTTCGGGGGACCCGTCCGAACGCAGCACCTGGCCGGTTTCGAGAATCTGCTTGAAACGCCGGAGGTCGTCGTTCACTTGTTGTTCGGGGGACTCGCCGAACAGGCTTGCCGCGGCCTTTCCGAACAGGCCTCCGGGGATGTGATAGCCGATCCTGACGCGGACTTCCGTGCCGTCGCCGGTGGCGGTCGGCGTGAACTCGACGCTGCCGCCGTTCTCGATCACCGAGCCGGGCAGCGACTGCCACGCGATCCGCCTATTGGTGTCGTCCTCGGTGATCTGCGCGTCCCACTGCACCGACTGTCCGGCCGGGGCGTTGGCGACCCAGTGCGACTGTCCGTCGGCGCCGGGGGTGACCTCCTGCAGGTGGTGCGTGAAGCTGGGCAGGTTTTCCAGGTCGCGCCAAAAGCGGTACACCTCCTCGGGCGGGCGCCGCACGGTGACCGCCGCGCGCAGGGTGCGGTGCCGAGCCTTGTTGACGTGCCGGCCGCCGCCGTTGACCGTGCGCAGGGCCGTGTACACGTCGAGCCCCGCTATGCCGGTGAGCAACACCGCCGAGATGGCGCCCTGCCGTCGCCGCCCCGGGCCGCGCGCGGCCGCCCCGGCCACCAGCAGGCCCATGTCCAGGACGTCGCCGACCACCCGGGTCCACACCAGCTTGTCGGGACCGGCCAGCAGCGCCGCACCGTGGCCGCATTCCCGCGTGCCCAGCGCGCGGATGACCCGCCGCGACCGGGCGGTGTCGTCGACACCCGCCACTGCGGCAACTTTTCCGGGGGCCACCAACTCGCTCAGGCCCAGTCCGAAGCTGGCGCCGCTGAGCGCCTTCACCAGGGCCGAGGTGGTGTTGGCGGATCCATTGCCCATCGTCAGCTCTCCTTGCCTTGCGGCGAACACAAATCGGTCAAAGTTGCTGGCGGACAGCCGCTTTGCAGATCGTTCGCGCGCCACACCGGCCCGTACTCGGTGGACGCGCGATTGAGGCCGGATACCCGGGCCGATACCGCCCAAACGTGGGATCAGTTTGCTGCGCTGCGCAGTGCGGCAAGCAAAGGTTCGGCGGCTTCTTTGAGGAAGAGGTCCTGGGATTCCCCGCCGACCTGGACCAGCGCCACGTCGGTGAATCCGGCCTCCCAGTAGGGCCGGACGGCCTCGACGATCGCATCGAGGTCGGGCCCGCAGGGGATGGACTCGGCGACGTCTTCGGGGCGGACGAATTGGGTCGCGCCGGCGAAGCCGGCCGGCGTCGGCAGGTCGGCGTTGACCTTCCAGCCCCCGGCGAACCAGCGAAACTGGTCATGGGCGCGTTGGATCGCGGTGTCGCGGTCGGGGTCCCAGCACACGGGGATCTGGCCGACGACGCGGCCGCCGCCGGCGAGGTTGCCGGCCTGCCGCGCGGCGTGCCAGGCGTCGACGAGCTCCCCGTCCGGCTCGACCGCAACGAAGTGGTCGGCCAGCCGGCCGAATTTGTCGATGGCCTTGGCGCCGCCCATCGCCACCGCGATGCCGACCGGGACCTCGGGCACGTCCCACAAGCGTGCGGAGTCCACCTGGAAGTAGTCGCCGCTGAAGTTCACCAGCTGGCCGCCGAACAGCTCGCGGATGATCTTGATCGCTTCGCGCAGCATGTCCTGCCGGCGCTCGACGGTGGGCCAGCCCCGGCCGACGATGTGCTCGTTGAGGTTCTCGCCGGTGCCGAGGCCGAGCGTGAACCGGCCATCGGACAGGATCTGCACGGTGGCGGCCTGCTGGGCGACGACGGCCGGGTGATACCGCATCGTCGGGCACGTCACATACGTGTAGAGGTCCACCCGTTCGGTGGCGTGCGCCACCGCGCCCAGCACGGTCCAGGCGTTGGGCGCATGCCCCTGCGATGTCAGCCAGGGGGAGAAGTGGTCGCTGCACACCTCGAAGTCGAAGCCGCGCTCTTCGGCGGAAACAGCTTGGCGGACAAGGTCTTTGGGTCCACTCTGTTCGGTCATCAGAGTGTAGCCAAAATGCGTCATGCTGCTATGGTTACCCCGGCCCGCCGGGCGCAAACCGCCGCGCCGGGCCACCCCCGTCGCGAGCGTAACGGCACTGCGAAAAATGGGGCCCAGAATCGCGGTGACGTTACGCTCGCGACCTGGGGCCCCTGCGCCTTAGCGCACCGCTCAGCCCGCGGTGGTGATCGAGTCCCCCGTGACACCCGCCGCGCGGCGCGCCGCCAGCCGGCGTTTCTGCGGCTCGATCGTGTAGCGGGGGTGGCGCGCCGATTCCAGCCCCGCCTCGAACACGCCGAAACGGGTCAGCGCTGACGCCGTCGCCAGCGCCAGGCCGGACACCGCCGCGACGGCGCGGTTGCGGCCCCCGAGCAGCGTGCCCAACCCGCCGGCGATCACCAGCCGTTCGCTCCACCGCAGCATCCGGCCCGGGGCGCCGTGGTGCAGCGGTTCGGCGGCGACCGGGTCCATCCGGCGCTCCATCAGCCTCGTCGCCACCAGGTCACCGATCACACCGAGCATGGCCAGTGTGCGGGCCGGGCCGGCCTCGTCGACCGGGGTGGTGAGCATCGCCAACCCCGACGCGGCCAGGCTCGCCGAACTGACGAACACGAACGGCAGGTCCTCGTGGGCGGCGTTCCAGGTCGGCGTCGCCGTGTCGGAAAGCAGCACCGCGGTGTAGACGGCCAGCGGCGGGGCGAGGAGCGCCGCCTCCAGGCCGGCCGGCCCCTCGACGGCGCGCAGCACCGGCCGCAGCGGCCCCAGCGGTAGCCGCTCCCCCGTCATCCGATCGACCTCGGACGCGGCGGCCACCCCGATCCCGGCGCTGAAGGAGGTCAGGATCCACGAGCCGAGGTTCATCGGCGAGGTGAGCTTGAACGTGCGCAGCATGTGCAGGAACCGCTCGGGCCGGCCCAGGTCCTTCACCAGCGCGACGAGGCTCAACAGGACGGCCGCCAAGCCGGTGAGGCGGGTGTTGCGGCGCAGCCTGGTGCGGCCGGTGAGCTGCGCGCCGGCCGCCAGCAGGCCGGAGCCGCCCGCGACGCCGCCCAGGAACAGGTACGCGGCCACCTCGGACTCCCAGGGCGGCGGCTTGACCACCGGACGCCCGTAGTAGGAGCTGAATTCCGCTTCGGGCACCATCGGCGTCTCGCGGGAACCATCAAAACTCCTGCCGCCGCCCCGGCGGCCCCTGCGCTGCCGCTTGCGCCGACCGCCGACGGGCTCGGGCGGGCGCAGGCTGTCGTATTCCGAAGTGCTCATGGGCTTTTCACCGGCCTTTCCAGAAGGCCAGCGCCGCGGCGGCGAACATGCCCGCCGCGGCCACGCCGGCTCGTTTGAACATCTGGGGCAGGTCGGCCGTGCACACCCGCGGGTCCGGCGGCAGGCCGTAGACCTCGGGCTCGTCGAGCAGCAGGAAGATCGACCCGGTGCCACCCACGCCGTCGTGTTCGTTCGCCCCGTAGAGGCGGGCCTCCGTGAGCCCCTGGGCGCGCAGCGCGGCCACCCGTTCCCGCGCCGTGATGACCAGGTCGTCGTGGTCGCCGAACTTGATCGACGTCGTCGGGCAGGTCTGGGCGCACGCCGGGATCTGGTCCTCGACCAGGCGGTCGTAGCACAGCGTGCACTTCTGGGCGACCCCGGTGGCGAACTTCTCGGTCGGGCGGCCCGGCCGCTGCGCGGGCGTCGCGTAGGTGCCGTCGCTGCGGCGTTCGACCACGCCGAACGGGCACCCGGCCACGCAGGTGCCGCACCCGTTGCAGACGTCGTCCTGCACGACGACCGTGCCGAACTCGGTGCGGAACAACGCACCAGTCGGGCAGACGTCCAGGCAGCCGGCGTGCGTGCAGTGCTTGCACACGTCCGACGACATCAGCCAGCGGAACTCCGGGGTGTCGGGCGGGGTGAGGTCCGGCTCCGACGCGGCACCCGGCAGCGCCGGCATGCCCAAATCGGTGAGGGCGCGCCCGGATTCGCGCGCCTCCTCGATGCGGTCGCGGTCCTGCTCGATGAAGGCGACGTGCCGCCAGGTGCTGGCGCCCAGCGCGCCGGTGTTGTCATAGGACGAACCCAGGAGCTCCAGGTCGCCGTCGCGGGGGTTGCGGTTCCACTCCTTGCACGCGACCTCGCAGGCCTTGCAGCCGATGCAGATCGAGGTGTCGGTGAAGAAGCCCTTGCGCGGCTTGGGTTCTGCCCAGCCCGCGTCACTCGTCGGGTCGGTCGGTCCGCTCAGCTGACCCATCGGCTCCCCCTTCCCAGACGCCGTCGTCGATCCGCACGTTGCCGGTCTCGGTGGTGGCCCCCGAGCGGGACTGATACTCGGCGATCAGCCGCAGCAGATCCTCGCCCTGCGGCCGGCGCCCCGGCCGGATGTCACACGAGCCGGCCTTGGACTCCTGGATCTGCACGTTGGGGTCCAGCGTGATGCCCAGCAGATCGTTGGCCGCGTCCCCGCTCACGACGGCGTCACCGCCGACGCCCCAGTGATACGGCAGGCCGATCTGATGCACGGTGTGACCGTTGATCACCAGCGGCGCAACGCGTTTGGTGACCAGCACCCGCGCCTCGATCGCCGCGCGCGGCGAGACGATGGTGGCCCACCCATACGGCTCGAGGCCACGTTCGGCGGCCAGCTCCGGGGACACCTCGCAGAACATCTCCGGCTGCAGCTCCGAGAGGTAGGGCAGCCACCGGCTCATCCCGCCGGCGGTGTGATGCTCGGTGAGCCGGTAGGTGGTGAACACGTACGGATACACGTCGGCACCCGGCTCGCCTGCGCTGGGCGCGCTCAGATTGTCCTTGCGCGGGAAGGTGATTCGTCCCGGGTTGCGCTGCTGGGGGTACAACGCGTTGGCGACCGGGGACTCCTGTGGTTCGTAGTGCGTGGGCAGCGGGCCGTCGACCAAGCCCTTCGGCGCGAACAGCCACGCCTTGCCGTCGGCCTGCATGATGAACGGGTCGTCCCCGGCGAGCGCGTCGGGACCGCCGACGTCGGGATCGGGCCGGCTGCCCGGCGCCCGGTCGGCCACGAAGTCGGGCACGTCATACCCGACCCAGCGCCGCTGGTCCGCGTCCCACCACACGTATTTCTTGCGTTCGCTCCACGGCTTGCCGTCCGGGTCGGCCGACGCGCGGTTGTAGAGGATTCTCCGGTCGGCGGGCCACGCCCAGCCCCACTCGTGCTGGCTCGGCGAGTCACCGCCGCGCGGGACGCGGCGGGCGGCCTGGTTGGTGGCGTTCGCGTAGACGCCCGTGTAGATCCAGCAACCGGCGGCGGTCGACCCGTCGGCGCGCAACTCGGTGTACGACGACAGCGGCGCGCGGTCGGCGGTGTGATACCCGTTGATCTCGGCCAGCACGGCTTCGCCGTCGGGCTCGCCGTGCTCGTCGGTCGGGTAGTCCCACGTCAGGTCCAGCAGGGGCCGGTCGCGCTCGTCGGTCGACCCGGCCAACCGCTGCCTGATCCGCCTGCCGAGTTCGAAGAAGAATTGCAACTCGCTCTGACACTGGCCCGGCGGCTCGACGGCCTTGTGGCGCCACTGCACCAGGCGCTGGGTCTGGGTGAACGATCCGGCCTTCTCCACGTGCGTGGCGGCGGGCAGGAAGAACACCTCGGTCTCGATGTCCTCCGTTTTCAGTTCGCCCGAAGCGATTTCGGGCCCGTCCTTCCACCAGGTGGCCGACTCGATGAGGTTGAGGTCGCGCACCACCAGCCACTTGAGGTGGGACATGCCCATCCGCTGCATCCGGCCGTGCGCCGACCCGACCGCGGGGTTCTGGCCGAGCAGGAAGTAGCCCTCCACCTCGTCGGCCAGCATGCCCATCACGGTCTGGTAGGTGCCGTGCGGCCCGGACAGCCGCGGCAGGTAGTCGTAGGCCCAGTCGTTGTCCTTGGTGGCCGCCTCCCCCCACCACGCCTTGAGCAGGCTGATCGCATAGGTGTCGGAGTTGGCCCAGAACCCCTTCTGCTTCTTCGATCCCACCGCGTCGAGATAGTCGGCCAGGGTGTCGTGCATGCCGGCCTTGGGCATGGGCAGGTAGCCGGGCAGCAGGTTGAACAGCGTCGGGATGTCCGTGGAGCCCTGGATGGTGGCGTGGCCGCGCAGCGCCATGATGCCGCTGCCCGGCCGGCCCACGTTGCCCAGCAGGAGCTGCAGAATGGTTGCGGTGCGGATGAATTGGGCGCCGAGGGTGTGCTGCGTCCACCCGACGGCGTAGGCGAAGCAGGTGGTGCGCTCGCGCCCGGAGTTCTCGACGATGGAGTGCGCGAGGTAGTCGAAATCCGCGCGGCTGATGCCACAGACGTCGGTGACCATCTCCGGGGTGTAGCGGGCGTAGTGGCGCTTGAGGATCTGGAAGACCGTGCGCGGGTGCTGCAGGGTTTCGTCCCGCTTCACCCGGGCGTGCGCGAGCGGCGGGCCGCCGCTGCCGTGCTCGTCGCCCGCCGCGCTCGGTGACGCGGTGGCACCGTGCGTGTGGTCGCCGCCGGCGGACTCGATCTGGCCGTTGCTCTCCTGCTCGTACGCCCACGTCGAGGTGTCGTACTGCCCGGTCTCGGGGTCGAAGCCGGAGAACAGGCCGTTCAGATCCTCGGTGTCCCTGAACTTTTCGTTGATCAACGTGGCGGCGTTGGTGTAGGCGACCACGTACTCCTTGAACCACAGATCATTACCGAGGATGTGGTTGATCAACGCGCCGAGCAGCACCACGTCCGAACCGGCCCGGATCGGGATGTGTTTGTCCGACACCGCCGAGGTGCGGGTGAAGCGCGGGTCCACGTGGATCACCCGCGCGCCGCGGGCCCGGGCCTCCTCGACCCACTGGAAACCCACCGGGTGGCACTCGGCCATGTTCGAGCCCTGGATGACGATGCAATCGGCGTTCGCCATGTCCTGCAGTGTTTGGGTGGCGCCGCCGCGCCCGAAGGAGGCTCCCAGACCGGGAACCGTGGCGGAGTGTCAAATGCGAGCTTGGTTCTCGATCTGAATGGCGCCCGCGGCGGTGAAGAGCTTCTTGATGAGGTAGTTCTCTTCGTTGTCCAGCGTCGCCCCGCCCAGCGCGGCGATGCCCATGGTGCGGCGCAACAGGTTGCCCTTCTTGTCGATGTCCTGCCAGGTGTGGCGGCGGGACTCGACGAACCGGTCGGCGATCATGTCGATCGCGGTGTCCAGCTCGAGGGGCTGCCATTCGGTCGCCCGGGGGGCGCGGTAGAGCACCTGCAACTGCCGGCCGGGCGAGTTCACCAGCTGTTCACTGGCAGCACCCTTGGGGCACAGGCGGCCTCGCGAGATCGGCGAGTCCGGGTCGCCCTCGATCTGGACCACCCGTTCGTCCTTGACGTAGACCCGCTGCCCGCAACCGACCGCGCAATAGGGGCAGATGCTCTGCACCACGCGGTCGGCCGTCGTCGTGCGCGGCGTGACGGCGCGGGTGCGCTTCGAGGTCACGGCCGAGCCGCGGCCGAGCTTGTCGCCCGAACGCAGCTGACGTACGACGGGCCACTCGAGGAAAAGCTTCCGCATGTCTTTTTTCGGGGCCATGACCACCACCCTAGTGCGCGGCGCCGAAACCCCGCTCGGTTCACCGCACCACGATCGTGTGCTCGCCGCGCGGCACCAGCTCACCGATCACCGGGGCGCCCGGTATCTCACCGGCGACCAGCAGGCCGCCCGAGGTCTGCGCGTCGGCGAGCAACAGGGCGTCGGACTCCCCGACCGCGGACAGGTCGGCGTGCGGGGCCACCCAGTCGAGGTTGCGGCGCGTGCCCCCGCTGACGTAGCCGGCCGCCAGCGCCTCCCGGGCCCCCTCCAGGTAGGGCACCGCCGCCGCGTCGACGATCGCTGTGACGCCGCTGGCCCGCGCCAGCTTGTGCAGATGACCGAGCAGCCCGAAACCGGTGATGTCGGTTGCGCATTCGGCGCCGGCGGCCAGCGCGGCGGCGGCCGCCTCGGCGTTGAGGGTGGTCATCACCCGGATGGCCTGCTCGAAGCGCTCCCCGGTGGCCTTGTGCCTGCTGTTGAGCACGCCGACGCCGAGCGGTTTGGTCAGCGACAGCGGCAGCCCGGGCTTCCCGGAGTCGTTGCGCAGCAACCGGTTCGGGTCCGCGATCCCGGTGACGGCCAGCCCGTATTTGGGTTCCGGGTCGTCGACGCTGTGCCCGCCGGCGAGGTGGCAGCCGGCCAGGCCGCAGACGTCCAGGCCGCCGCGCAGCGTCTCGGCCGCCAGTTCGAACGGCAGCACGTCGCGCGGCCAGCCCAGCAGGTTCACCGCCACCACCGGGCGCCCGCCCATCGCGTAGACGTCCGACAGCGCGTTGGTGGCCGCGATGCGCCCCCAGTCGTAGGCGTCGTCGACCACCGGGGTGAAGAAGTCCGTCGTCGCGATCAGCGCCGTGCCGTCGGCGATCCGCACCGCGGCGGCGTCGTCGCCGTGCTCCAGCCCGACCAGCAGCTCGCCGACCGGGTCGCGCGGCGCGCTCACCCCCAGCCCGCGGACCACCTCCTCGAGCTCGCCGGGCGGGATCTTGCACGCGCAGCCGCCACCGTGGGCGTACTGAGTCAGCCGGTAGGTCACGGGATACATAATTGTCGGCATGGTCCGAGGAGGCGTGTCCGGTCTGGTGACCGGCGCGGTCTTCAAAACCGTCGAACGGCAGACGCTGCCGCTGGCGGGTTCGATTCCCGTCCGCCTCCGCCATACTCTTTCAAGCCCGACATGACCGACCCGCGCCGGCGGGTGCCGGGGACCGATACGCTGCTCGCCGATCCGCGCCTGGTCGAGGCCCAGCGGGTGCTGGGGCGGGCGCTGGTGAAGTCGGTGATCGCCGACGCGCAGCGGCGGGCGCGCGCCGGGGAGATCGAGCCCGAGCGTGTCGCCGAGCATGCCCTCGGCGCGCTGCCCAGCACCGCGTCGAGCCTGCGGCCCGTGATCAACGCCACCGGCGTCGTCGTGCACACCAACCTGGGGCGCGCGCCGCTGTCGCGGGCCGCCGTCGACGCCGTGGTCGCCGCCGCGGGCACCACCGACGTCGAGCTGGACCTGGCGACGGGCCGCCGCGGCCGCCGCGGCCGGGGCGCGCTGGCGGCGCTGGCCCGCGCGGTACCCCTCGCCGGTGGGGTGCACGTCGTCAACAACAACGCGGCCGCGCTGCTGCTGACGGCCCTCACGCTCGCTGGGGGCTGGTCGGGGGGCAAGGAGATCGTGCTCAGCCGCGGCGAGCTGGTCGAGATCGGCGACGGGTTCCGCATCCCCGAGCTGCTGGCCGCCACCGGATCGCGGCTGCGCGAGGTCGGCACCACGAACCGCACCAGCCTGCGCGACTACACCGAGGCGATCGGGCCGCAGACCGGTTTCGTCCTGAAGGTCCACCCGTCGAACTTCCACGTCACCGGGTTCACCTCGGCGGTGAGCGTCGCGGAGTTGTCCCGACTGGGCGTCCCCCTCGTCGTCGATATCGGGTCCGGGCTGCTGGCCCCGCACCCCCTGCTGCCCGACGAGCCCGACGCCACGACGGCCCTGCGCGACGGCGCCGACCTGGTCACCGCGAGCGGCGACAAACTGCTCGGCGGCCCCCAGGCGGGCCTGCTGCTGGGCGACGCCGAGCTCATCGAACGGCTGCGCCGCCACCCGGCCGCGCGCGCCCTGCGGGTGGACAAGCTCACCCTGGCCGCGCTGGAAGCGACCCTGACGGGGCCGCCGACGCCGGTGGCCGAAGCGCTGGTCGCCGACGTGGCGGGGCTGCGCGCCCGTGCGGAGTCGCTGGCGGCCGCGCTGCCGGGCGCGCAGGCGGTGGACTGCGTCGCGGCCGTCGGCGGCGGGGGGGCGCCGGACGTCCGGCTGCCCAGCGCCGCCGTGAGCCTGCCGGAGCCCTACGCCGCCGCGCTGCGCGCGGCCAGCCCGCCGGTCGTCGGCCGCCTCGAGGCCGGCCGGTGCCTGCTCGACCTGCGCACCGTGGCGCCCGAGGACGACGCGCTGCTGGCGGCGGCGGTGCTCGCATGTTCGTCATAGCCACCGCCGGGCATGTCGACCACGGCAAATCCACCCTGCTGCACCGGCTCACCGGCATGTGGCCGGACCGGCTGGCCGAGGAGCGGCGCCGGGGCCTGACCATCGACCTCGGTTTCGCGTGGACCGAGCTCGGCGGCCGACAGCTGGCGTTCGTCGACGTCCCCGGGCACGAGCGGTTCGTGGCCAACATGCTGGCGGGGGTG
The DNA here is from genome assembly GCF_001668695.1 of Mycobacterium sp. E2497. Taxonomy (NCBI): domain Bacteria; kingdom Bacillati; phylum Actinomycetota; class Actinomycetes; order Mycobacteriales; family Mycobacteriaceae; genus Mycobacterium; species Mycobacterium sp. E2497. The sequence continues at coordinate 22,772 of NZ_LZKD01000207.1, read as the reverse complement.
GGGACCGTCCCTGCGGTGTTGTTCGTCGTCGCCGCGACCGAGGGCTGGATGCCGCAATCCGACGAACACCTCGCGGCGCTGGACGCGCTCGGGGTCCGGCACGGGCTGGTGGTGATCAGCAAGGCCGACCTCGCCGATCCCGGCCCGGCCATCGAGCAGGCGCGGGAACGGTTCGCCGCCACCTCGCTGGCCGGGGTCCCCGTCGCGATCGGGACCGACCTGGAGCGGGTGCGCGCGGAGCTGCTGGCGCTGACCGACCGGCTGCCGGCTCCGGACCCGGACGCCGACGTGCGGCTGTGGGTCGATCGGAGCTTCACCGTCCGGGGCGCGGGCACCGTGGTGACCGGGACGCTGGCGGCCGGGACGATCCGGGTGGGCGACGAGCTGGAGCACGCCGGTCGGCGCGTCATGGTGCGGGGGCTGCAATCGCTGGGCCACGACCAGCCGGCGGTCGGCCCGGTGGCGCGCGTCGCGCTCAACCTGCGCGGCGTGGACCGCCAGCACATCGGCCGCGGCGACACCGTTCGGACGCCGGGCGTGTGGTTGCAGACGGCGGAGATCGACGTCGCCCTGCGGTCGGCGGACGCGCTGCACCGCCAGCTGGTGCTGCACGTCGGGTCCGCGGCCGTGCCGGTGCAGGTGCGCCCGCTGGGCGAGGCGGCGGCCCGGCTGCGGCTGGCGCGGTCGCTGCCGCTGCGGGTCGGCGACGTGGGACTGCTGCGCGATCCCGGCGAGCACCGGATCGCGGCGGGTGTCGAGGTGCTCGACGTCCGGCCGCCGGCGCTGCGCCGCCGCGGCGCCGCCCGGGATCGGGCCGCCGAGCTCGCCACCGGGCGGGTGCGCCCGCCCGACTGCGCCCGGGCGGCCGACCTGACGGCGATGGGACTGCCGCTCGCCGGGCTGCGGGTCGGGGATTGGGTGGTGGATCCCCGGTGGTGGGCCGGCCGGCGCGAGCGTGCGACCGCGGCGGTGCGGCACTGGGCCGACGACCACGACGTCGCGGCGGGGATGCCGCTGGAGACAGTGCGGCAGCGGGCCGGGCTGCCCGCCGCCGAACTGCTGCCGCCGCTGCTCGAGGGCACCGGCCTTCAGGTCGCCGACGGGCTGGTCCGCGCGCCGGGCGCCGGCCTGCCGGCCCGCGTCGACAAGGCGGTGCGCACCATCGAGGAGTGGCTGGCCGCCGAGCCGTTCCGGGCACCGGAGGCCGACGAACTGGCCGAGCTCAAGCTGGGTTCCCGGGAGCTGGCCGCGGCGGTGCGCGCCGGGCGGCTGACCCGGATCGCCGACGGCGTCGTCCTGGGATCCGGCGCGCTGGACCGGGCGGCCGGCGTCCTCGCGGCGCTGCCACAGCCGTTCACGGTCAGCGACGCGCGCCGGGCGCTGGGCACCACCCGGCGGGTCGCCGTGCCGTTGCTCGAGCAGCTCGACGCCCGGCGCGTCACCCGGCGGGCCGCCGACGGCACCCGGGTGCTGGTCTCGCCTACAGGCGGTCCTTGACCGCCGCCGACAACCGGGCCCCGTCGGCCTTGCCGGCCGCGATCGCGGTGGCCGCCTTCATCACCATCCCCATCTGCTTCATGCTCGGACGCTCGCCGATCTCCTCGGCGACCTGGGCGATGGCGGTGTCGGCGACGTCGGCCAGTTCGGCCTCGGTGAGCGGCGTCGGCAAATACTCGTCGATGATGCGCGCCTCGGCGTGCTCGTTGGCGGCCAACTCCCCGCGGCCGTTCTGCGTGTAGATCTCCGCCGACTCGGCACGCTTACGGGACTCCCGGGCCAGCACCTTGATCACCTCGTCGTCGGAGAGGTCTTTGGCCTGCTTGCCGGACACCTCCTCGGTTTGGATCGCGGCGAGCAGGAGGCGCAGGGTCGCCGTGCGCAGCTTGTCCTTGCTCTTCATCGCATCGGTCAGGTCGGCCCGCAGCCGGGATTTGAGTTCCGCCATGCCGAGAACGCTACGCGCCGGCGGCCTGGCCATGATTGAGAAATGCCCGGACCACCGACAGGATGGAGCCCATGACGAACGACGGGCCCGCTCGCAGACGCCGCGGAACACGTTGAGCGCGCCGCCCCCTGGCTATCCGGTTGGCCCGCCACCGGGCTACGGCCCACCACCGGGGTATCGCTCACCCCCGGGATACGGACCCCCACCCGGTTACGGCCCACCACCGGGTTACGGGCCACCACCGGCCTACGGGCAACCCTTGGGTTACGGCCCACCACCGGGTTACGGCCCACCACCGGGGTATGGACCGCCACCGGGTTACGGCCCCCCACCGGGGTATGGACCCCCGCCGCCGTGGCAATCCGGGCCGGGTGCTCCGGCGGCGGTCAAACCCGGCATCATCCCGTTGCGGCCGCTCACCCTGGGCGACATCTTCAACGGCGCGGTCGGCTACGTCCGCGCCAACCCGAAAGCCACCCTGGGACTGACCACCATCGTGGTGGTGGTCATCCAGATCGTCACGAAACTGGCCGTCTACGGGCCGTTGGCGGCCTACGGCAGGCTGAGCACCGACCACGCCAAGGAGCTGACCAGCGGGGTCATCGGCGCCTGGTTGACGTCGATGGGCGCCGGTGTCCTGGTCGCCTGGCTGGGCGGCATGCTGCTGTCCGGGATGCTCACCGTCATCGTCGGGCGGGCGGTGTTCGGCTCGCCGATCACCATCGGCGAGACGTGGGCCAGGATCCGCGGGCGCCTGGTGCCGTTGTTCGGTCTCGCCCTGCTGGAAGGGGCCGCCCTGGCGGTCGTCGCCGGACTGGTGATCGTGATCGTCGCGGTGCTGGCGGCCATCGGCAACGGCGCGGCGGCGGTCATCCTGGGCGTGCCGCTGGTGCTGGCCGTGATCGCCTTGCTGGTGTACCTGTACACGGTGGTGCTGTTTGCGCCCGTGCTGATCGTGCTGGAGCGGCTGCCCGTCCTGGACGCCATCACCCGATCGTTCGCCTTGGTGCGCAACGGCTTCTGGCGCGTGCTGGGCATCCGGCTGCTGTCGCTGCTGGTGACCTCCGTTGTCGCGGGCGCGGTCTCGGTGCCGTTCGAGATCGCCAGCAAGTTCTTCCCGGTCGGCACGTCCACCGCGGCCTTCCTGGTCAGCACCGCGGTCGCGTCGGTGGGCGCCGCGATCGGCGAGATCATCACCGCGCCGTTCAACGCCGGGGTGATCGCCCTGCTCTACACAGATCGCCGGATGCGTGCCGAGGCATTCGATCTGGTGCTGCAGACCGGCGCCGCGGGCGGGCCGTATGCGGCCGAGTCCACCGATAACCTGTGGCTGACGCGACCGGTCTGAGGACGAGCTGACCGTGCCCTCCATCGACATCGACCGCGATGCCGCACACCAGGCCGCCCAGGACGAGCTCAACAAGCCGATCTACTCCAAGGGCTCGGCCACCGAGCAGATCGCCGAATGGCTCAACGAGACGATTTACCGGCTGCTACAGAAGACCGCGTCGCTGCCCGGCGGATGGCTCACGGCGACAGTGCTTTTCGTCATGCTCGGTATCGCACTGGCGGCCGCCATCCACATCGCGCGGCGCACCATGCGCACCAACCGCGGCGGCGACTACCAGCTCTTCGAAACCGCGCAGCTCACCGCCGCCCAGCACCGCGCGACGGCCGAAGGCTATGCGGCGCAAGGGGACTGGGCCGCCGCGATTCGGCACCGGCTGCGCGCGGTGGCCCGCCAGCTGGAGGAGACCGGCGTGCTGAACCCGGCGCCTGGCCGCACCGCCAACGAGCTGGCCTCCGACGCGGGCGCCGCTTTGCCCCACCTCGCCGGTGAACTTTCGCAGGCCGCAACGGCTTTCAACGACGTCACCTACGGCGAGCGACCGGGGACACCGAGCGCATACCGGATGATCGCCGACCTCGACGACCACCTGCGGTCCCGCTCGGCGGCCGTCGCCGCGGGGCCGGGGCAATCCGCCCCGGCCGACTCGTGGGCCCAGGTGCGGTGATGGCGACCGCCGGGCGCCCCGAAACCGCGACGCCGGTACGGCGCTCGCGATCCTGGCGCTGGGTGATCCTCGCCCTGATCGTGCTCGCCGTGGTCGCCGGGGTCGATGCCTACCTGACGGCGCCACGGCCGGGCGCGCACATGGATCCGGCCTCGACCGGCCCCGACGGCGCCCACGCGCTGGTGGCGCTGCTGCGCGGGGGTGGCGTCGACGTCGTGGTCGCCGACAGCATCGCCGGGGTCGAGCGGGCGGCGCGCCCCGACGCGCTGATCCTGGTGGCGCAGAGCCAATACCTGACCGAGCCGCTGCTGGACCGGCTTTCGAAGGCGCCGGGCGACCTGCTGCTGGTGGAACCGACGGCGCGCACCCGCGAGGCGCTGATGCCGGGCGTGCGGGTCTCGGCGGCGGCCGACGCCTTCGACACCGATCCGGATTGCACTCTGCGCGAGGCGACGCGGGCCGGGCCGGTGCGGTTCGGGCCCGGCGACACCTACCGCGCCACCGACGGGCGGCCGATGACCCGCTGCTACGGCGGGGCGCTGATCCGCTTCCGCGAGGGCGGGCGGACCGTCACGGTGGTCGGCAGCACCGACTTCTTGACCAACGGCGCCCTGCTGCAGGCGGGCAACGCCGCCCTGGCGATGAACCTCGCGGGTGCCCGGCCCCGGCTCGTCTGGTACGCACCCCACAGCGTCGAGGGCGAATCGTCGCCCCCCGGTTCGGTTTCCGACCTGATCCCGCAGAACGTGACGTGGATCGTCGTGCAGCTGTGCCTGGTCGTCCTGCTGGTCGCGCTGTGGCGGGGCCGCCGTCCCGGGCCGCTGGTCGCCGAGGAGCTGCCCGTCGTGGTGCGCGCGTCGGAGACCGTCGAGGGTCGCGGCCGGCTCTACCGTTCCCGCCGCGCGCGCGACCGCGCCGCCGCGGCGCTGCGCACAGCCACATTGCAGCGGCTGCTCCCCCGGCTCGGCCTGAGCGCCGGCGCGCCGGCGCCCGCGGTGGCGACCGCGGTGGCCGGCCGCAGCGGCGCCGATCCGGCGTTCGTGTCCTACCAGCTGTTCGGCCCACCCCCGGCGACCGACCACGACCTGCTACAACTTGCCCGTGCGCTCGACGACATCGAAAGGCAGGTCACCCGCACGTGACACAGACCCCTTCCCCCGCCCAGACCCCCACCGCTGAATCGGCACGAGACGCGCTGCTGGCGTTGCGCACCGAGCTCGCCAAGGCCGTCGTCGGGCAGGAGGGGGTGATCAGCGGGCTGGTGATCGCGCTGCTGTGCCGCGGCCACGTGCTGTTGGAAGGCGTTCCGGGAGTGGCGAAGACGCTGCTGGTGCGCGCGCTTGCCGCCGCGCTGCGGCTGGAGTTCAAGCGGGTGCAGTTCACCCCGGACCTGATGCCCGGCGACGTCACGGGTTCGCTGGTGTACGACGCGCGCACGGCCGCCTTCGCGTTCCGGCCCGGCCCGGTGTTCACCAACCTGCTGCTGGCCGACGAGATCAACCGGACCCCACCGAAAACGCAGGCCGCGCTGCTCGAGGCGATGGAAGAGCGTCAGGTCAGCGTGGAAGGCGTGGCCCAGCCCCTGCCCGACCCGTTCATCGTCGCCGCCACCCAGAACCCCATCGAATACGAGGGCACCTACCAGCTGCCCGAAGCGCAGCTGGACCGATTCCTGCTCAAACTGAATGTGACTCTGCCGCCGCGGGATTCGGAGATCGCCATCCTCGGCCGGCACGCCCACGGCTTCGATCCCCGCGACCTCTCGGCGATCAATCCGGTGGCCGGACCTGCCGAACTGGCGGCCGGGCGTGACGCCGTGGGCCACGTGTTGGTCGCCGACGAGGTCTTGGGCTACATCGTCGACATCGCCGGGGCCACCCGCTCCTCGCCCGCGCTGCAGCTGGGCGTCTCCCCCCGGGGGGCGACCGCGCTGCTGGCCACGGCCCGGTCCTGGGCCTGGCTGTCCGGGCGCACCTACGTCACCCCCGACGACGTGAAGGCCATGGCCCGGCCCACGCTGCGGCACCGGGTGATGCTGCGCCCCGAGGCCGAACTCGAAGGCGCCACACCCGACGGTGTGCTCGACGGGATTCTGGCGTCGGTTCCGGTGCCCCGATAGTGGTTGCGCCAGCGACGATGCGGAGCGCCGATGAGGTGGGGGCACCACCCGCTTGCGGGGGAGAGCGGCGCCTATGACACTGACCGGACGCACCGGGCTGGTCGCGCTGTTGTGCGTCCTGCCCATCGCGCTGTCTCCGTCGCCCGCAGGGACTTTCGTCCTTCTGTTGGTCGCGTTGGCGCTCGTGGTGGCCGTGGACGCCGGGCTGGCGGCCAGCCCGCGCAAGTTGCGTTACACCCGCTCCCCGGATCGCTCTGCCCGGCTCGCGCAGCAGGTGGACGTCGGGCTGCTCATCCACAACGACGGCCGGCGCAGGTTCCGCGGCCAGGTCCGCGACGCCTGGCCGCCCAGCGCCGGCGCCCGGCCGCGCATCCATCCCGTGAACATCCCCGCCGGCCAACACCAGCACGTCCAATCCCGGCTGCGGCCGGTCCGCCGTGGCGAGCAGCGCGCCGCGATGGTCACCGCCCGGTCCATCGGCCCGCTGGGGTTGGCGGGGCGGCAGGGGTCGCAAGCGGTGCCGGGCCTGCTCCGGGTGCTGCCGCCGTTCCTGTCCCGCAAACACCTGCCGGCCCGGCTGGCCAAACTCCGCGAGATCGACGGGCTACTGCCGACCCTGATCCGCGGCCAGGGGACCGAATTCGATTCGCTACGCGAATATGTCGTCGGTGACGACGTGCGGTCGATCGACTGGCGGGCCACCGCGCGGCGCGCGGATGTCGTGGTCCGCACCTGGCGGCCCGAACGCGACCGGCGGGTGGTGATCGTGCTCGACACGGGACGCACCTCGGCGGGCCGCGTCGGCGTCGACCCGACCGCCTCCGACCCGGCCGGCTGGCCGCGCCTGGACTGGTCGATGGATGCCGCGCTGCTGCTGGCGGCGCTCGCGTCGCGGGCCGGCGACCACGTCGACTTCCTGGCCCACGACCGGGTCAGCCGGGCCGGTGTGTTCGGCGCATCGCGCACCGAACTGCTCGCCCAGCTGGTCGAGGCGATGGCGCCGTTGCAACCGGCGCTGCTCGAACCCGACTGGACCGCAATGGTTTCGGCGATCGCCCGACGTGCCCGCCGACGGTCCCTGGTGGTGTTGCTGACCGATCTCAACGCGACCGCGCTCGACGAGGGATTGCTGCCCGTGCTGCCGCAGTTGTCGGCCAAACATCACCTGATGGTGGCCGCCGTCGCCGACCCGCGGGTGGACCACATGGCCGCCGGGCGTTCGGATCCGGCCGCCGTCTACGACGCGGCCGCTGCCGAACGATCCCGCAACGACCGCCGCGCGATCGCCACCCGGTTGCGCCACGGCGGGGTGGAGGTCGTCGACGCCCCGCCCACCGAATTGGCGCCCGCCCTGGCCGACCGCTACCTGGCGATGAAGGCCACCGGCCGGCTCTGACCGCTCATCCGGTGGGGACCACGTCGGGCGCGTCTTCGATGTCGCCGGTCTCACCGGCCTTCGCCGCGCGGCGGCCGAAATGCACGATGTAGGACAGGAATGCCGCCTCGGCGATGACCCCGATGCCGACCCGAACGAACGTCGGCAGCGGCGAGGGCGTCACCAACGCCTCGATCAACCCCGAGACCAACAGCACGGCCACCAGTCCGATCGCGACCGACACGACGGCCCGGCCCTGTTCGGCGAGCACCTGTCCGCGGGGCCGGTCGCCGGGTGCGATCACCGACCAGCCCAGCCGCATCCCGGCCCCCCCGGCCAGGAAGACCGCCGTCAGCTCCAGCAGCCCGTGCGGGGCGAGCAGCCCGAGCAGCACACCGCCCTTGCCCGCCTGAAACATCAGCCCGGAGATCAGCCCGAGGTTGGCGGCGTTCTGAAACAGCACGATGGGAATCGGCAGGCCGAGTAGGACCGACATCGCGATGCACTGCGCGGCGACCCAGGAATTGTTGATCCAGATCTGCAGCGCGAAGGCCAACGCCGGATGTTCGCTGTAGTAGGAGGCGACGTCGTGGTTCACCAATTGCTCGATGTCGCTTGGCGTTCCGGCGGCCGACTGCACCTCGGGGTTGCCGATGACCCATAGCGCCATGACCACCACCACGGCGAAGAACGCCACCGCCGTGCCCAGCCACCACCGCCACGAGCGGTAGGCGACCACCGGGAATGACACCGTCCAGAACCGGGCGAACGTACTGCTCAACGGCGCGTGGGCGCCGGTCACCACGGAGCGGGCCCGCGCGACCAGGCTGGAGAGCCGACCGATCAGCACCGAATCCGACGACGCCGAGCGCAGCGTCGAGAGGTGGGTGGACACCCGCTGGTAGAGCTCGACGAGCTCGTCGACCTCGGCGCCGGACAGCGAGCGACGCCGTCCGACCAGCCGGTCGAGGCGGTCCCAGGTACCGCGATGGGCCAGCACGAATGCGTCGACGTCCACCCTGCGCAGCCTAATCGCCCTGTACCGTTCGGTGTTATGTCGGAGGTGGTCACCGGCGACGCCGTCGTGCTCGATGTGCAGATCGCCCAGTTGCCGGTGCGGGCCGTGAGCGCCCTGATCGATATCGCGGTGATCGCCGTCTGCTATCTGCTGGGCCTGATGTTGTGGGCCGCCACGCTGACCCAGTTCGACACCGCGCTGAGCACCGCCGTCCTGCTCATCTTCACGGTGGTGGTGATCGTGGGCTATCCCGTGATCCTGGAAACCGCCACCCGCGGGCGCTCGGTCGGCAAGATCGCGATGGGGCTGCGCGTGGTGTCCGACGACGGCGGCCCAGAACGCTTCCGGCAGGCCCTGTTTCGGGCCCTCGCATCGGTGGTCGAGATCTGGATGCTGTTCGGCAGTCCCGCCGTCATCTGCAGCATCCTGTCGCCGAAGGCCAAGCGGATCGGCGACATCTTCGCCGGCACCGTCGTCATCAACGAGCGCGGACCCCGCCCGGGCCCCCCGCCGGTGATGCCGCCGTCCCTGGCCTGGTGGGCCGCGTCGCTGCAACTTTCCGGCCTGTCCCCCGGCCAGGCGGAGGTCGCGCGCCAATTCCTCTCGCGGGCACCGCAACTCGACCGCCAGTTGCGCCAGCAGATGGCCTACCGCATCGCCGGTGACGTGGTGACCCGCATCGCCCCGCCGCCCCCGCCGGGCGCACCGCCGGAACTGGTCCTCGCCGCCGTGCTCGCCGAACGGCACCGCCGCGAGCTGGCCCGTCTTCGTCCGGCCATGCCACCGGCGGGCGCCCCGCCGTGGCCGGCCTGGCCGCAACCGCACGCTGTCCCATGGCCGGGCGCGGGGGCACCCCCGAAGGGTCCACCCGACGCCGCCCCGGGCGGTTTCTCGCCGCCGGGCTGATCGGTCCCGCTAACCGGAGACGCTGGCCGCCATGAGGGCGACGTCGGCGATCAACAGCGCCCATCCGCACAGCGGAACGGCGATGCCGCCGCGGCGCTTCGCGGTGAAGAGCGAGATGACGATGACGACGACGGCGACCGCGGGCGCGCCGTAGAACGCGACCCCGAAGTTGATCCCGCCGTGCCCCAGGTCGGGGCAGCTGCGGTCGGCGCAGCCGTCCGTGCTCATCACCGCGCCCAGCGCGAAAAGCATCACGATGGCGGCGGCGGGCACCGTGGCCAGCGCCAGGCCCCAGTTGACCCACGGCCAGACGTTGCGTTCCCGTCCGCCGCCGCCCTGAGCGGGACCGGTCGCGGTGGAGGTTCCGCTGCCCACCGTCAGGTGGGAGTCATCCGCGTTCATCCCAGAGTTCCTACCCGCCGCCCGCTGGGTGCAAACCGCCCCGCAGGATCCTTCCCTCGACCCCGCGGACGCACGGCTTCCACCAACACCGCAGGTCACAAGGGTCGGAGAGCAAATCTGGCGAACGAACGTTGCATCGCGATAGTTTCCGATATATCGTGATACTTCGAAGCGCAGGGTGCGCTTCCGCATCAGACGTAAGGAACAGACATGAACCACCCATTCACCCCCACCGGTGACCCCTTCCCCGCCGGCCCCGGCTTCGGCTTCGGTCCCGACACCCACCGACGCGCCCTGCACGGCGCCCGGCGGCGGGCCCGCCAGGAGTTCTTCCAAAACCTCCGCGAGCACGGCCCCGACCATGACGGACCCCTCGGGTTCGGTCCCGGATTCGGGCCCGGGTTCGGCCCGGGCTTCGGTCCTGGCTTCGGCTTCGGGCCGGGCGGGCGGCGCGGCGGATGGCGCCGCGGCGGCCCCGGTCGCGGCAAGCGCGGCGACGTCCGCGCGGCCATCCTGGCGCTGCTGGTCGAGCGGCCGATGCACGGCTACGAGATGATCCAGCAGATCGCCGAACGCAGCAACGGCCTCTGGAAGCCGAGCCCCGGCTCGGTCTACCCGACCCTGCAGCTGTTGACCGACGAGGGCCTGATCACCGCCAGCGAAACCGAGGGCAGCAAGAAGCTCTTCGAGCTGACCGACGAGGGCCGCGCGGCCGCCGAAAAGGTCGAGACCCCGCCGTGGGACGAGATCGCCGAGGGCGCCGACCCCGGTCACATGAACCTGCGGGCGGCCATCGGCCAGCTGTTCGGCGCGGTCGCGCAGTCCGCGCACACCGCCACCGCCGAGCAGCAGCAGCGCATCGTCGAGATTCTCAACAACGCGCGGCGCGAGGTCTACGGCATCCTCGGCGAAGACTGAGCCCCGACGTGCGGCGGACCCTGGATCAGGTCACATCCACCCAGTCCAGGGTCCGCTGCACCGCCTTGCGCCAACCCGCGTATCCGGCGGCGCGCTGCTCGTCGGTCCAGGCCGGCGTCCAGCGCCTGTCCTCGTGCCAGTTGGCCCGCAGGTCGGCCGGGTCGGCCCAGAACCCCACCGCCAAACCGGCCGCGTAGGCCGCGCCCAGCGCGGTCGTCTCGGCCACCACCGGACGGACCACGTCGACCCCGAGCACGTCGGCCTGGATCTGCATGCACAGGTCGTTGCCGGTGACCCCGCCGTCGACCTTCAAAACCTCAAGGCGCACACCGGAATCCGCCGCCATCGCGTCCACCACGTCGCGGCTCTGGTAACAGATCGCCTCCAGCGTGGCGCGGGCCAGGTGCGCGTTGGTGTTGAACCGGGACAGCCCGACGATCGCCCCGCGCGCGTCGGATCGCCAGTACGGCGCGAACAGCCCGGAAAACGCCGGGACGAAATAGACCCCGCCGTTGTCGGCGACCTGACGCGCCAGCGACTCGCTTTGTGCCGCACCACTGATGATGCCCAGCTGATCACGCAGCCACTGCACCGCCGCGCCGGTGACCGCTATCGAACCCTCAAGCGCGTAAACGGGTTTGGCGCCCCCGAACTGGTAGCAGACGGTGGTCAGCAGCCCGTTCTTCGAGCGCACGATCGCCTCACCGGTGTTGAGCAGCAAGAAGTTTCCGGTGCCGTAGGTGTTCTTCGCCTCACCCTCCGACAGGCATACCTGGCCCACCATCGCCGCGTGCTGGTCACCCAGCATTCCCGTCACCGGTACCTCGCCGCCGACCGGCCCGCTCGGCGCGGAGACGCCGTAGGGTTGCGGCGACGACGACGGCGCGATCGCCGGCAGCATCGCGCGCGGGATGGAGAAGAACGACAACAGCTCGTCGTCCCAGTCCAGGGTCTCCAGGTCCATCAGCATGGTCCGGCTGGCATTCGTCACGTCGGTGACGTGCACACCGCCGCGCGCACCCCCGGTCAGGTTCCACAACACCCAGGTGTCGGCGGTGCCGAACAGGGCGTCGCCGCGCTCGGCGGCCTCGCGCACCCCGTCGACGTTCTCCAGGATCCACTGCAGTTTGCCGCCGGAGAAATACGTCGCCGGGGGCAGGCCCGCCTTGCGCCGGATCACCTCGCCGCGGCCGTCGCGGTCCAGCGCCGACGCGATCCGATCGGTGCGGGTGTCCTGCCAGACGATCGCGTTGTAATAGGGCCGCCCGGTGCGCCGATTCCACACCAGCGTGGTTTCCCGTTGATTCGTGATGCCCAGCGCGGCAATGTGTTCGGCGGACAGGTTGGCGCGGTTCAGCACCGACATCAGCACCGAGGAGGTGCGCTCCCAGATCTCGACCGGGTCGTGCTCGACCCAGCCGGCGCGGGGCAGGATCTGTTCGTGCTCGAGTTGGTGGCGAGCCACTTCGGCGCCGTCATGATCGAAGATCATGCACCGGGTGCTGGTGGTTCCCTGGTCGATGGCGGCGACGAACTCAGCGGGCACGTCAGGAGTCCATCATGGTCTGCGGCCCGGCGACAAGCTCACCGCGTAGCTTGCGTTACCGCCGGTAAACCTGTTCCATCGGCGGTGTGGGCGAAGAGGTCAAGCGCACCACGTACAACAGCGCACATCGGCGGGAATACCGGCGGAAGCTGCAGTTGTGCCTGGACGTCTTCGAAACGATGCTGGCCCAGTCACATTTCGACTCGGCCAAGCCGCTCACCGGCATGGAGATCGAGTGCAACCTGGTCGACGCCGACTATCAGCCGGCGATGTCGAACCGCGACGTCCTGGACGCCATCGGGGACCCGGCGTTCCAGCCGGAATTGGGCGCCTACAACATCGAATTCAACGTGCCGCCCCACGCCCTGCCCGGGCACACCGCGCTGGACCTGGAGGGCGAGGTGCGGGCCAGCCTGAACGACGCCGAGAGCAAGGCGGGCGCGGGTGGGGCGCACATCGTGATGATCGGGATCCTGCCCACGCTGATGCCCGAACACCTGGCGACCGGCTGGATGAGCGACTCGCGGCGCTACGCGGCGCTCAACGAGTCGATCTTCACTGCGCGCGGCGAGGACATCCCGATCAACATCTCCGGCCCGGAGCCGCTGAGCTGGCAGGCCGTGTCGATCGCACCCGAATCCGCCTGCACCAGCATCCAATTGCATCTGCAAGTGGCCCCGGAGGCGTTCGCCGCGAACTGGAACGCCGCGCAGGTGGTAGCCGGGCCGCAGCTGGCGCTGGGCGCCAACTCGCCGTACTTCTTCGGCCACCAGTTGTGGGCCGAGACCCGCATCGAGCTGTTCACGCAGTCCACCGACACCCGGCCCGAGGAGGCCAAGTCCCAGGGTGTGCGGCCGCGGGTGTGGTTCGGCGAAGGCTGGATCGGCTCGGTGCTCGACCTGTACCGGGAGAACATCCGCTACTTCCCCCCGCTGCTGCCTGAGGTGTCCGACGAGGATCCGGTCGCCGAGCTGGCGGCCGGGCGGGCACCGCACCTATCCGAGCTGCGGCTGCACAACGGCACGGTCTACCGGTGGAACCGGCCGGTCTACGACGTGGTTGACGGCCGGCCGCACCTGCGGCTGGAGAACCGGGTACTGCCGGCGGGGCCGACCGTCGTGGACATGCTGGCCAATTCGGCCTTCTTCTACGGCATGCTGCGCCGCCTGTCTGAGGACGACAATCCCGTGTGGGCCGGCATGGATTTCGCTGCGGCACAAGAGAATTTCCTCGCCGCAGCCCGCAACGGCATCGACGCCCGGCTACACTGGCCGGGCCGCGGCCCCGGACTGAGAGAGGTGACGGCGACCGCGCTGGTGCTGGACACGTTGCTGCCGATCGCGGACGAGGGGCTGCGCCGCTGGGGCGTGGACGCCGACGTGCGGGACCGCTTCCTCGGGGTCATCGAGGCCCGCGCCAGGACCGGCCGCAACGGCGCCAGCTGGCAGGTGGCCACCGTGCGCGCGCTTCAGGACGGCGGGATGGCAAGGCCGGCCGCCCTGGCCGAGATGCTGCGCCGGTACTGCGCGCACATGCACGCCAACGAGCCGGTGCACACCTGGGAGTCCTGAGCGCGGGTACGTTGAAGTCATGACGGGTGATCAGGTCATGGACTGGGACAGCGCATACCGCGAGCGGGCGCACTTCGAGGGCCCGCCACCGTGGAACATCGGTGAGCCGCAGCCCGAGTTGGCCGCGCTGGTGGCGGCCGGGAAATTCCGCAGCGACGTGCTGGACGCCGGGTGCGGGGTCGCCGAACTGTCGTTGGCGCTGGCCGCCCAGGGCTACACGGTGGTCGGGGTCGACATCACGCCGACCGCCGTCGCGGCGGCCACCGAGGCCGCCCGGGAACGCGGCCTGACGACGGCCAGCTTCGCGCAGGCCGACATCACGTCGCTGGGTGGCTACGACGGACGGTTCTCCACCGTGGTCGATTCCACGCTGTTCCACTCGCTGCCGGTCGAGGGCCGCGACGGCTACCTGAGCTCCATCCATCGCGCGGCGGCACCGGGGGCCAGCCTGTTCGTGCTGGTGTTCGCCAAGGGCGCGTTTCCCGCCGAGATGCAACCGAAGCCCAACGAGGTCGACGAGGACGAACTTCGCGCCGCGGTCAGCAAGTATTGGGAGGTCGACGAGATCCGGCCGGCCTTCATCCTGTCCAACGTTGTCGAAATCCCCGATGCGCCTTTCGAATTCCCGCCACACGAGCGCGACGAGAAGGGGCGGATGAAGATGCCGGCCTATCTGCTGACGGCGCACAAAGCTAACTAGTGGCAGCGCGCTAAACAGACGTCGCCGCGGTCGCGGCGATCAGCGCCTCGGCGAAGGTCTCCAGATCGTCGGCCGTGGTGTCGACGTGCGGCGAGATCCGCAGGCGTGGCCCGGCCAGCTCCAGGGGTGCCCGCTGCACGCCGACGAAGGTGGTCAGGATCCGCCGCTCGGCGAGCAGCCAGGACCGCACCGCTTGCGGATCGGCGCCGTCGACCGGGGCCAGCGTGGTGATGGCGCTGGGCTCGTCGAGCTCTTCGACCACAGCCCAGCCGGCCACATCGGCCAACAGCCGCCGGCTGGTGGCGCCCAGCTCGGCCAGCCGCGCCCGCACGGCCTGCGGCCCATACGCCAGATACTCGCCCAACGCCAGCGAAAAACCCACGCGCGCAGCAATATTGGCCTCGCCGAACTCCAGCTGCTGGGCGACCGTGAACGAGCCGGCGAGCCAGTCGGGGGCGGCCAGCCTCGGGCGCAACCCCTCCAGCAGCTCGCGGCCGGCGGCCAGCGCCCCGACACCGCGCGGCCCGGCGATCCACTTGCGCGACGACGCGTAGGTCACGTCGGCGCCGACCGCGCAATCCACCTGGCCCAGCGCCTGGGCGGCGTCGACGACCAGCGGTAGCCCCAGCTCGCGGCACAGCTGCGCGATCATCGCCAACGGTTGCACCACCCCGCTGTGACTGCCGACCGCGGTCAGGTGGACCAGGCCGGGCGGATCGGCCTCCAGCTCCAGCGCGGCGTCGTCGAGCGCGACCCGGCCGTCCTCGAGCGTCGGCAGCAGCCGGCGGTCGAATCCGTGGGCGTTCAGCAGCGCCAGGTTGGGGCCGTATTCGCCGGGTAGACACGCCACCGTGCGCCGGTCTGCCGGCCACGCGCCCAGCAGCAGATCCAGTGCGTTCAGCGAGCCGGTGGTGAACACCACCTCGGCGTCGGGCATGCCGGCCAGCGCGGCGAACGCCACCCGCCCGGCGTCCAGCGCGGGCGCGGCCGCCTCCGCCGCGACGTAGCCGCCGACCTCGGCTTCGTTGCGGGCGTGCAGGGCGGCGGCCTCGATCACCGCGAGGCTCTGCCGCGAGCAGGCGGCGCTGTCCAGGTGCAGCCCGGCCACCGGCGGGCGCACCGCCCGCCAACGTGCGGCCAGCGAGTCCCCGACCGTCACTTCACGGCCAGCGACAGCCCGAAGTCGCCCGCGGCGTCCGTCCACCACCGGGTGCGGCGCAGTCCCGCTGCGGCCAGCTCGGCGCTCACCCCGTCCGGGTGGAACTTGCACGACACCTCGGTGAGCATCTCCTCGCCCGCCGCGAAATCGACGGTCAGGTCGAGCGCATCGACGCGGACCCGTTGGGGCCGGCCGGACCGCAACCACATCTCGATGCGCTCCTCCCCGGCGTTCCAGCGCGCGACGTGCTGATAGGCCTCGACGTCGAAGTCGGCGTCGAGTTGCCGGTTGATCACCGCCAGCACATTGCGGTTGAACGCCGCCGTCACCCCGGTCGGGTCGTCGTAGGCGCGCACCAGCCGGCCGGTGTCCTTGATCAGGTCCGTGCCCAGCAGCAGGCTGTCCCCCGGTCGCATCTGGGCGGACAGGCTCGACAGGAACTCCGCGCGCGGGCCGGCAGTGAGGTTGCCGATCGTCGACCCCAGGAAGGCGAACAGGCGCCGCCCGCCGGTGGGGATCTCGGTCAGGTGCTCCTCGAAATCGCCGCAGACCGCGTGGATTTCGACGCCG
Source organism: Mycobacterium sp. E2497 (assembly GCF_001668695.1). Lineage (NCBI taxonomy): Bacteria > Bacillati > Actinomycetota > Actinomycetes > Mycobacteriales > Mycobacteriaceae > Mycobacterium > Mycobacterium sp. E2497. The sequence continues at coordinate 6,528 of NZ_LZKD01000207.1, read as the reverse complement.
GCGTATTCCTGTTGGATGGCCGCGGCGGCCGTCGACAGGATGCCGGCGTCGACGTCGAAGGGAACGAACCTGCGCAGCGATCCGCGTTCACGCAGCGCGTCGAGCAGCAGCCGGGTCTTCTCGGACGTTCCGCTGCCCAGCTCAACCAGGGTGTCGGCCGCGCTGGCCCCCGCGATCTCGGCCGACCGCGCGCGCAGGATCTCGGCCTCGGCGCGGGTCGGATAGTATTCGGGCAGCCGGGTGATCTGGTCGAACAGGTGGCTGCCCAGCGAATCGTAGAACCACTTGGGGGGCAACGATTTCGGCGTCCGCCGCAGGCCGTCGAGCACGTCGCTGCGCAACGCGCGGTCGGCGGAGTCGGCGGCCAGGTGGTTGGACAGGGTCAGCGTCATCGATAACCTTCCGATTGATCCAGCGGGGTCAGCGCGACACCCGTCGCGGTGACCTCGACGAGGTGGCGGTCCGGCACGTCCTCCCAACCGGAGTCGTTGTCGTAGGGCTCGCTGGCCAGGACGACGCCGTCCGGGCGGCGCAGGATCGACAGGGTGTCTCCCCAGGTGGTCGCCAGCAGGCGAGCGCCGTCGGCGGCCAAAATGTTCAGCCTGGCGTCCGGGTCGGCCGCCGCTATCCCGGTGATGGTGTCGCCGAGCGCGTCGAGGCCGCGGTCGAAGATGGCGGCCGCCAATAACGCGCTGTCACAGACCGATTCGGCCTGGGCTGTCACGGGCAGCACCGCCCTGTCGACCACCCCGTTGTGCGACAACAACCACCGGCCGTCGGTGAACGGGGCCGTCGCGCTGACGTCGATCGGCATCCCGACCGTCGCCGAGCGCACCGCGGCCACCACGCAGTGGCTGCGCAGCGCCGGGGCGACGGAGTCGAACGACACGTCACCCCACAGCGGGGCCCGGCTGCGCCAGCGCCGGGGCACCGTGCCCGCCGAAGAGACGTCGAAAAACCCGACGCCCCAACCGTCGGCGTTGAGCAGGCCGTGTTTTTGCCGGCGCGGGGCATACGACTGCACCCGCAGCCCGCACGGCGGATCCAGCACCAGCGACGAAACGGTGACGCCGGCGCCGAGCCAGCCGAGGTGACGGCACATCAGGCGAAATCCTCGACGTCCCAAGCCAACCGGACACCGGAAAAGATCTGGCGCCGGATCGGATGATCCCAGTTGCGGAAGCTCGGCCGCAGGATGGCGGACTCCACGGCCCACGAGCCGCCGCGCAGCACCCGGTAGTCGCCGTCGAAGAACGGTTGCGAGTAGCGCTCGTAGATCATCGGGACGAAACCCGGCCACGGCCGCAGCGGCGAGGAGGTCCACTCCCACACGTCGCCGAGCATCTGCTCCGCCCCGTACGCCGAGGCGCCGGCGGGATAGGCGCCGACGGGCGCCGGGCGCAGCGCGGCGCCACCCAGGTTGGCGAAGGCGTCGGTCGGCGCCTGCGCCCCCCACGGGTAGCGGCGCCGGCTGTCGGTGGCCGGATCCCATGCGCAGGCCTTCTCCCATTCCGCCTCGGTGGGCAGCCGCGCGCCGGCCCAGGCGGCGTAGGCCTGTGCCTCGAAGTAGCTGACATGCTGCACGGGTTCGTCGGCGGGAATGTCCTCGACGTGGCCGAACCGGGTGCGCGTCTGCCCGTCGGAACTCCAGAATTGCGGCGCGGTCAGGCCCGCCTGCCGGCGATGCTCCCAACCGCGCTCGGACCACCAGCGCGGGTCGGAGTACCCGCCGTCCGCCATGAAGTGCCGCCATTCGCCGTTGGTGACCGGTACCCGGCCGATACGGAATGCGGGCAGGTCGACGACGTGGGCGGGGCGCTCGTTGTCCAACGAGTACGGCTCGCTTACGGCGTCCACGCCGAGCACGAACGGGCCGGCGGGCACCAGCACCGAGGTGCCGGCCAGGCCGGGCCGCCCGGTCGGCAACGCCGCCGTGTCGCGCAGCAGCGGCGCGCCGCTGCGCAGGTTCAACGCCTGCAACATCGTCTCGTCGTGCTGGTTCTCGTGGCTGATCACCATCGCGTACACGAAGCTGTCGGCGTCGTCGGGCAGGGCGTCGAGGGCGTCCAGCGCGGCGGCACGCACGGTCGCGCAGTACGACCGCGCGCGGTCCGGGGACAGCAGCGGCAGATCGACCCGGCTGGCGCGGGAGTGCACGAAGGCGTCGTAGAGGCCCTCGACGTTCGGGGGCAGCATGCCGGGCCGGCCGGGGTCACCGCCGCGCAGCAGCCAGAACTCCTCTTGCTGGCCGATGTGCGCCAGGTCCCACACCAGCGGGCTCATCAGCGGGTCGTATTGCCGGTACAGTTCGGCGTCGTCGAACTCGACCAGCCGCAGCGTGCGCGCCCGCGCCCGCGCCAGATCGTCGGCAAGACTTCCGCGGAAAGTCACAGCCCCCCTCGTGCGGGTCGCGCCGCCCTGGAGACCGAGGCCGCGATGCCGTGCCGGATCACCTGGTCGGCGAAGTCGTCGCCGGGACACCGGCCCCGCTGCACGGTGTCGACCAGCCGCTGCATCGAATCGGCGAGTTCGGGCGGTGCCAGCTCGGCGGCGACGGCCACGCACTTGTTGGCCGCGGCGTACAGCCGCCGGTCACGCAGACCAGCCTGGGCCGCGGTGTCCCAGGCGGTGGCCACCGGCTCGACCGCCTCGGCCGCGACACCCGCCGCCACCGGGTCGTCGAGGAGCGCCACCAGGGTGAACACCAGGGCCGGCCAGAAGACGTCCGGCGCGCTGTCGAGATAGCGGATTTCCAACCACTGCCTGGGCCGCACCGGCGGAAACAGGGTGGTCAGGTGGTATTCCAGGTCGGCGATGGTGGGGCGGCGATCGCCGAGCAGCACCCGGCCGTCCACCCAGTCGGCAAACGGCACCCAGTGGGTGACCGCCGCGGCGTCCGGCGAGTTGACCAGCATCACCGGGGCCTTGAGCGCATAGCGCGCCCAGTCGGTGCCCGGGTCGTCACCGCTGACGCCCAGGATGGGACCGCACCGCGCCGAGTCCATCTGGCCCCACACCCACTGCCGGGTGGAGGCCCAGCCGGTGAACTCGCCGCGCAGCATCGGGGAGTTCGCGGCCATCGCGATCATGGTGGGCCCCAGCGCGTGCGCCAACCGCACCCGGTCCGCCCAGCCGGCCCGCGGCCCGGCGTCCAGGTTGACCTGAATGGAGGCGGTGGACGTCATCATCGCCGCACCCGCCTCACCCGAGCGGCTGGAAGCGAAGAACTGCTCCATGGCGCGGTAGCGCCCGCCGGGATTGATGCGCTTGGGCGGCCGCAGCGGGTCCGCCCCGAGGAACACCAGCCCGAGCCCGGCGTCGGCGAACGCCGACCGCAGCACGGCCTGGTCGCGGCGCATCGCGTCGATGGCGGCCACCACGCCGTCGGCGGGCGGACCGGACAACTCCACCGCACCGCCGGGTTCCACCGTGACCCGGCTGCCCCCGGGTAACGCCGGCAGCGACGCCAGCACTTCGGCGATCTCGTTCCAGGCGGGCCTGCGGTGCGGATCGGACGGGTCGTGGCAGTGGGCCTCCACCTCCAGCCCCACGCGACCCAGCGGGCCGTCCGCCAGGCAGCCGTCGGCGATGTAGTGCGCGGCGGCTTTGGAATCGGCCATCTCCGAGCCTGCGGTAGTGATAGCGGCAGACGTCATATCACTATCCCTTCGGGCCTGGACCAGCCTGAGCACGCGCCAGCGGTCCACTTCCCTGCATAGCTGAGGCAACGGTAACCGCCACTACTTCATCTAACAGATGGCTCCGACATATTCCCGCTCGCGCCCAATCTCAAGCATGCCCGACCCGGCCCGACGACCCGGCTCACTGGCCCAGCGCGTTCTGCATCGCGCCTGCCAGCACGTTGACCGCAGGCCCGGCGTTGCCAGACTGGCAGACCTTGGCCTGCAGCAACACATTTTCGCGCAGCCTGGTTTGATTGAAACACCGCCGATCGGTGCCGGCCTCCTGCTTGGTCCAGTTCGCGTCGGCAGGGCCCGGCGGCCCGCCGTCGAACGACCATACCTGCGTGATGCCGTTGTCCAGGTGCATCGCGGTGGTCTGGCCCGAGCAGCCCACCGTGCGATCCACCACGCGGTGGAAGGCACGATCGGCAGCGTCGTTGGTGGCAAACACCCCGACGGCCTGCTTGACGAAGTGGGTCTGGTCGCTGGCCGACGTCTGGGTGACGGCGCCGTTGAACGACGCCAGGTCGGGGTCGTTGTACACCTCGGGCAACCCGATGTCGGCCCAGTTGTTGCACACCGGGACGTCCACCCAGTCGCCCTGCACCGGTTGGGTGAACACCGACTCCCACCCCATGGGGCCGCCGACGATGTTGCCGACCGATCCCTTGCCCAGGACCGCGTAGTTCACCACCCCGGGGTCCGACGGGTGCGCGGCCGCAACGGGAAGTGCGACCGCGCCCTCGATGGCCAGGCCGATGGCGAGCGCCACCGCGCGAACCAGCATGGTCATTCAAGCGATCATGCCAGGCACGTGTCCTGCGGTCAGCCCCCGTTTGCCCGGACGCCCTCCTCGACCAACTTGCCGAGGTCGGGGTCGACGTTGCGCCAGTACTCGAACACCCGCGACAGCACCGGCTCCTTGACGCCCTTCGAGACGTGCCCAACGATGTTGTGCGCCAATCGGTCCCGGGCCGCATCGTCGAGGACTTCGCGGACCATGGTGCCGGCCTGGCCCCAGTCGTCGTCCTCGGGGTGCAGCGTGTACGCGGCGCGGACCATGTCGCCGTCAGCGTGCCAGCGCACCTCGGCGGCGCGCGCCGGGTCGGCGTGCGGGCCGCCGTAGGAGTTGGGCGCATAAACGGGGTCGGAGACGTTCTTCATCCGCATCGCCCCGTCCTTGGAGTAGCTGTTCACCTCGACCTTCGGTTCGTTGACCGGGATCTGCCGGTAGTTGGTCCCCAGCCGGGCGCGATGCGCGTCGGAGTAGGAGAACCCGCGGGCCTGCAGCATCTTGTCGGGGCTCAGCCCGGTGCCGGGCACGGTGTTGTTCGGCTCGAAGGCGGCCTGCTCGATCTCGGTGTGATAGTCGGTGACGTTGCGGTTCAGCGTCATCTTGCCGACGTCGATCAACGGATAGTCGCCGTGCGGCCACACCTTGGTCAGGTCGAACGGGTTGAACCGGTAGTTGCGGGCCTCCTCGTACGGCATGATCTGCATCTTCAGCGTCCAGCTGGGGTGGTTGCCGCCCTCGATCGCCTCGTAGAGGTCGCGCTGGTGGTAGTCGCCGTCCTCGCCGGCCAGCCGGTCGGCGTCCTCCTGGGGCAGGAAGTCGATGCCCTGGTCGGTGATGAAGTGGTACTTCACCCAGAAGATCTCGCCCGCGGCGTTGATCCAGCTGTAGGTGTGGCTGCTGTAGCCGTTCATGTGCCGCCATGTCTTGGGGATTCCGCGGTCACCCATCAGCCAGGTCACCTGGTGCGCCGACTCCGGTGAGAGCGTCCAGAAGTCCCACTGCATGTTGTGGTCGCGCAAATTCGTTGCCTGCATGCGTTTTTGCGACCGGATGAAGTGCTGGAACTTCAACGGGTCGCGCATGAAGAAGACGGGCGTGTTGTTGCCGACCAGGTCGAAGTTGCCCTCGCTGGTGTAGAACTTCAGCGCGAAGCCGCGCGGGTCACGCCAGGTGTCCGGGCTGCCGCGCTCGCCGGCGACGGTGGAGAACCGGGCGAGCATGTCCGTCTTGGTGCCGGGCTGGAAGACCGCGGCCCTGGTGTACTTGCTGACGTCGTTGGTGACCTCAAAGGTGCCGAAGGCGCCGCCGCCCTTGGCGTGCGGCTGACGCTCGGGGATGCGCTCCCGGTTGAATTGGGCCATCTGCTCGATCAGGTAGTGGTCCTGCAGCAGGATCGGCCCGTCCGGGCCGACGGTCAACGACTGGTCGTCGCTGGGCGCAGCGATCCCGGCGTCAGTGGTGGTGAAACGCTCCGTCATGTCGCTCTCTCCTCATTTGCTGGGCTCGGCTTTGACGACGAAAATTCCCGCGCGCCAATAACTGTGCGCGCGCACCCGTTACGGACGGGGCGCGGGTGCGATTGGCGTCGGGCTGGCCGGCGGCCCACCGGGACCGCTCAGGCCGGGGCCGCCCGCCGGACCGCCGGGTCCGCCCGGGCCGCCGGGGGGCATGGGCACGATCAGACCGGGCCCGCCGGAATTCCAGGGGCCGCCAGGGCCGGGCCCGCCGCCCCCCCACGGCCCGGGGCCGTATCCCGGTCCCCACGGCCCGTTGCCCGGTCCGGGGCCGCCGGGGCCACCCCCGGGTCCGAACATCTGGCCGTGGTGGTGGCAGTGGTGGTAATACCCGACGACGAAGGCGCCGGCGAAGAACACGGTGGAGATGATGAAGACGACCCCGGCGACGATGACCACCCACGCCGCGGCCAGGTAGAGCCTCGGGGGCTTCACCGGCTCGGGGCGCGGCGGCGGGGGCGGCTCTGGTGCGGGCGGCGGGGTCGGCGGAGGTTCGGGTGTCTCGCTCATGGCTTGAATGATGCCCAGGGGCGCG
>NZ_LZKD01000206.1:0-1133 GCF_001668695.1 Mycobacterium sp. E2497 | reverse complement strand
GCCCTGACGACCAGCGACCGACGTCACCGAGGAGCACGCCATGAAGGAGAACGTGTCGGGCGCCATCTGGCGCCTGGCCATCTTCTTGGTCGTGTGCACCCTGGGCCTGGTCGCGATGCTGGCGATCTTCGCGCAGCTGCGGTTCGGCAACGAGATGCCGTACAAGGCCAGGTTCAGCAACGTTTCCGGACTCGAGGTCGGCAACTTCGTCCGCATCGCGGGCGTCGAGGTCGGCAAGGTCAGCAAGATCTCGGTCCAGGACGACGGCACCGTGGTCGTCGACTTCAGCGCCGACAACACGGTGGTGCTTACCGACGGCAGCAAGGCGGTCATCCGCTACCAGAACCTCATCGGCGGCCGCTACCTGGCGCTGCAGGAAGGACCCGGTGGCACAAGGCAACTCCGGCCCGGCGACACCATTCCGCTGGGCCGGACGTCGCCGGCGCTGGATCTGGACGCGCTGATCGGCGGCTTCCGCCCGTTGTTTCGCGCGCTGGATCCCAACCAGGTCAACACCTTGTCGAGCGAACTCATCAAGGCGTTCCAGGGCGAGGGCGCAACGATCAGTTCCGTCTTGGCGCGCACCGCCGCGCTGACCAACGCCCTGGCGGACCGGGACCGGCTCATCGGGCAGGTCATTCTCAACCTGCACACGGTGTTGGGCTCGCTCGGAGACCAGAGCGCCCAGTTCGCAAACACCGTCGACTCGTTGTCCCGGCTGCTGGAAACGCTCGCCGACCGTAAGCGAGACATCAGCAACGGGATCGCCTACGCCAACGCCGCGGCCGGTTCGGTCGCCGACCTGATCGCGAAAGGCCGCGCGCCCCTGGCGAAGATCCTCGGCGAGGGCGACCGGGTGGGCGGCCTGATCATGGCCGACCGAGACTATTTCGACGACTTCCTCAACACCCTGCCGGATGCCTACCAGATGCTGAACCGCCAGGGCCTCTATGGCGACTTCTTCAGTTTTTATCTCTGCGAAATGCTCTTCAAGCTGAACGGCAAAGGCGGGCAGCCGGTTTACGTCAAAGTGATCGGCCAGCCCTCGGGGAGGTGCACGCCACGATGAAGTACTTCTCCGAACGCAATCCGCTGGCCGTCGGCGCGATCGGTGTCGTGGTCGTCGCAGGCGT
>NZ_LZKD01000205.1:0-14885 GCF_001668695.1 Mycobacterium sp. E2497 | reverse complement strand
GGTGCTGGCACCGATGGTCGTCTCCGTTCTGGGCGCCGCCGCGGCCGGAGGTGCGGCGGCGGCGATCACCGCGGTCGGCGTCGCGGCGCCGTTGTCGGCCGGCGCCCCGCTGCCGGCGCCCGCACCCGCCTCGGCGCCGATGGCGTCCGCGCCGGCTCCTACCATCAGCACGGCGCCGGCGAGCGTGAGCAACGCCCCGACGGTGTCGAGCGCCCCCGCGTCGACCGTGGCCAGCCCCACCGGGGGCGGGCCGGCCGGCGGCGGACCGGGCCCCGGCTTCAGCCCGACGGCCGCGGACGGCATCGGCGCGGGCATGTCCGACGCCCTCTACGCCGCGGCGCTGTCGGGGCTGGCGGCGCGCGGCAGCGCCAGCGGCCGGGCCCGGCGGAAGTCGGAGGAACCGGCGCCCGACGACGTCGACGCACCCGCTGCGGCCGCGGCGGCCACAGCGGCCAGGAAGAAGGCCCGGGCCCGCCGGCGCCGCGCCGGTACCGCCACCGACCGAGCGTACCGCTACGAATTCCTGGACCTCGAACAGGATTCGGGCGCCGACGACGAGGACCTGGCCGCCGTGGGTGCCTCGGATCAGGGCGGGGGGCCGCTCGGATTCGCCGGGGCCGCAACGAGGTCCGGTGTCGGCCGGCCGGCCGGGTTGGCGACGCTGACCCGCGGTGGGTTGGGCGACGGCCCCGCCGTGCCGATGATGCCCAGCAGCTGGGACGGCGACGCCTAGCCCAGGGGATAGCGGCGGGGCGTGAACACCCGGTCGCCGGAGTCGCCCGGGTACCACTGGGTTTGCGAGGAACCGACGATCAGCAGGCAGCGCATGTCCACCTCGGCGGGATCCAGATCGGCCAGCCGCACCACACGCACGTCCTCGTCGGGGCCGGAAACGCTGCGGCCGATCACCACCGGCGTCCCCGGCTCGCGGTGTTCCAGGAGCAGGTCGCGCATCGCGGCGACCTGCCACGTCCGGGCCTTGGAGGCAGGGTTGTAGATGGCCAGGACGAGGTCCGCGGCGGCCGCCGCGGACAACCGCTGAGCGATGATTTCCCACGGCTTGAGCCGGTCGGACAGCGAGATCACCGCGTAGTCGTGGCCCAGGGGAGCGCCGACCCGGCTGGCGACGGCCTGGGCGGCGGTCATCGCCGGAATGACCCGCACCCGAACTCCCGGCCACTCCTTGGCCTCTTCCAATACGGCGGTCGCCATGGCGAACACCCCGGGATCGCCCGACGACACCACCGCGACGGAGCGCCCTTGCTCGGCCAACGCGCAGGCCAGTCGGGCGCGCGCGGGTTCGTCGGTGTTGTCGCTGGGATGACGCCGCTGGCCGTCGCGCAGCGGGACGCGGTCCAGGTAGCCGCTGTAGCCGATCAGGTCGGTCGCGGCGGCCAGCTCGCGCCGGCTCTGCGGCGTCATCCAGTCGGCGTCGCCGGGTCCCAGACCCACCACCGCGACCGCTCCGGCCGGGGAGGGCTGCCGCCCGCGCCGCCCACCGGGCAGCATGGCCAGCGAGAAGTACGGCACGCCCGCCTCGTCGACCTCGGCGGCGGGCAGGATGCGCTGCCCGGCGGTGCTGGCCCGTTCGACGTAATACGCGTCGTCGAGCTGTCCTGACGCTGAAAGTGCTTCGCGCACAGCGTGATACGAGCGACCGAGTTTCAGCACCACGGCCGCGTCGGCATCGGCCAGGCGGCGGGTCAGCTCCGCGACCGGCAGGGTGCCCGGCAGCACAGAGAGCACCTCGTCACCGGCGACCAACGGGGTCGCGATGGCCGCGGAGGCGGCGCTCACCGACGTCACACCCGGCACGATGACGGCGTCGAACCGCTCGGTCAGCCGGGTGTGCAGATGCATATACGAGCTGTAGAACAGCGGGTCGCCCTCCGCGAGCAGCGCCACATTGCGACCGGCGTCAAGATGGGCGGCGATGCGGGCGGCGGCCTCGACGTAGAAGTCCTCCAGCGCACCGGCGTAGCCGCCGGGATGGTCGGTCACCTCGGTGGTCACCGGGTAGATCAGGTGCTCTTCGATCTGGCCGGGCCGCAGGTAGGGCTCGGCGATGCCACGCGCGATGCTGCGGCCATGCCGGGCGCTGTGGTAGGCCACCACGTCGGCCTCACCGATCACCCGGGCCGCCTTCACGGTGACCAACTCCGGGTCGCCGGGCCCAAGCCCGACACCCCAAAGCGTGCCCCTCCGGTTGGCCTGGTCGGTCATTCGCGATCGCTCGCGATCGCATTGACGGCGGCGGCGGCCATAGCGCTGCCGCCGCGACGCCCCCGCACCACCAGATACGACATCCCGCGTGGGCGGTCGATGAGCTCCTGCTTGGACTGTGCCGACCCGACGAATCCGACCGGGCCGCCCAGCACACCCGCCGGCGGGGGAACTCCTTCGTCGATCAGCTCGAGCAGACGGAACAGGGCGGTGGGCGCGTTGCCGATCGCCAGCACGGCACCCGACAGCCGGTCGGCCCACAGCTCCACCCCGGCGGCCGAGCGGGTGGTGTGCCGGCGCGCCGCCAGCTCCGGGGCGCGCGGGTCGGCCACCAGCGACACCACGTCGTTGCCGGCCGGCAGCCGCGCACCGGTGATCCCGGCCGCCACCATCGACGAGTCGCACAGCACCGGGGCGCCGGCGCGCAGGGCTGCGCCGACGCGGCCGACGACATCGTCGGTGAACGCGACATGCTCGGCGACGTCGACCTGCCCGCAGGTGTGGATCAACCGGACCACGACGCGCGCGACGTCGTTCGGGAACCGGGCCAGGTCGGCTTCGGCGCGGATGGTCGCGAACGACTGGCGATAGATCTCCGCCGCGTCGCGGATGTAGTCGAGCACCCGATTACCGTAGCTGGCGGTATCCGTCGCCGGTCGCCACCAGCACCTCGCCCTCGAGCGGGCTGCCGCAGGCGCGGTCGCAACCAACGAAGTGGCGATGCACTCCCGAATGCTCGTCGAGTGCCCGGGCGGCGTCGACCCGAACGTCGGAGGCCGAGTGCGCGCACCCGGGGCTTCCGGTGCAGGCGCTGACGTTGAGCCAGGGCGAGTTCTCGTCGAACACCAGACCCAACGGCGCCAGCACCCGCAGCGCGACGTCCGCGACGGCCTCGTCGAGATCGCACACCAGCACCGACCGCCACGGAGTGATCACCACCGGCGCCTCGATCGCCGCGAGGTACTCCGCGACGCGGGCGGGCAGCACCCCCAGCGGCACGGCGGCGCCGAGCGCCACGCGGCCGTCGTCCTGGTCGATCCAGCCGACCGGCGGCCTGGTAACCGCGGCAAAGGGGGTGGCGTCGAGCTCGGCGCCGGGGAGCAGGCTTGCGATATCGTCCAATTCCTTGACACGCCAAGCGGTTCCGCGCGTGAACGCGAAACGCGTCGCGATGATGACCAGCGTCTCGATCACCTCGCCGGCGCTGAGCCGGACACCGGTGTCGCGCCCGGCCAGCAGCAGCGCGTAGCCGTCGGGGAACGCGTGCACGCCGACGTCGGCGCACAGGCCGGACACGTCGGCGCGCCCGTCGTCAAGGCCGAACCAGAACCGGCCGCCGAGCTCGGCGAGGCCGGGCTCGGCGCAGATCGCCGCGTCCAGCTCGGAGACCCACGGCCGGACATCGGCGTTGCCGCCGGCCCGGCCGGACAGCGGCGACGCGACGATGTTGCGGACGCGCTCATGGGTCGCCGACGGCAACAGCCCGGCATCGGCGATCGCCGCGGCCGCCGCCGGCACGTCGGTGATCCCACGCACCTGCACATTGGCGCGCGCGGTGAGCTCCAGCGTCGCCGAGCCGTATTCGCCGGCCACCCGCGCCAGCGCGGCCAGCTGAGCCGCCGTCAGCGTGCCGCCGGGTAGCCGGATCCGCGCCAACGCGCCGTCGGCCGCCCGGTGCACCTGCAGCGCACCCGGGCAGGCGTCGGTGTCGCGCGTCCTGGCCACCCATCCACCGTACGGCCACCACGTTCTGCATTGCCTTCAGCCAGAGGCAAACCCTTACCCGAGGTGCCGGTCGCACCATAGCGTCGGCCCAGTGAGCACTGCCACCGCGCTCAACGCTGCCACGAAACATCCCGGCGGCTCCGCACCCACCGCGCCCAGCGGGCTATGGGAGCGCCGCAAATGGGAAGTCGTGCGCATCGCGTCCCCGCTGGCGTTGCTCGCGCTGTGGCAGGTGGGCAGCGCGATCGATGTCATTCCGCCGGATGTGCTTCCCGCTCCCTCGTTGATCGTCGAGGCCGGCTTGGAGTTGACCCGCAACGGCCAGCTCGCGGACGCGCTGCAAGTCTCCGCCGTCCGCGTTGTCGAGGGGCTCCTGCTGGGCGGCGTCATCGGGATCGTCGCGGGCGCCGCGGTCGGCCTATCCCGCTGGGTCGAATCGACCGTGGACCCGCCCATGCAGATGATCCGCGCACTGCCACACCTGGGTTTGATCCCGCTGTTCATTCTTTGGTTCGGGATCGGCGAGTTGCCCAAAGTGCTGCTCGTCGCGTTGGGTGTGGCCTTTCCCTTGTACCTCAACACCTTTTCGGCGATCCGTCAGGTTGACCCGAAAATGGTCGAAACCGCTCAGGTGCTGGGGTTCTCGTTGTATCAGCGGTTCAGCCGGATTCTCGTGCCCAGCACCGCGCCGCAGGTATTGGTCGGCTTCCGGCAGTCACTGGCGATCGCGTGGCTGACCTTGATCGTGGCAGAGCAGATCAACGCCGACAAGGGGATTGGCTTCCTCATCAACAATGCGCGCGACTTTCTGCGCATCGACATCATCATCTTCGGGCTGACCGTCTATGCGTTGCTGGGCATCACCACCGACACGGTCGTACGCCTGCTCGAACGCCGCGCCCTGCGCTACCAACACTGAAAGGTTCGGGCTTGACACTCATCGCAGAATCCGGCGCAGCTCGGCGAGCGCTGCGTACCGAGATCGCCGGCGAGCTGCGCCACGTCGACAAGTGGTACGGCAGCCGCCATGTGCTCAAAGACGTTTCGGTGCGCGTAGGAAGCGGCGAGATCGTTGCACTGGTCGGGCGCAGCGGCTCGGGAAAGTCCACAGTCCTGCGGGTACTGGCCGGCCTCTCGCGTGACCACACGGGCGATCGGGTGGTGGCCGGGGCCCCGGCGTTGGCATTCCAGGAGCCGCGCCTTTTGCCATGGCGTGACGTGCGAACCAATGTCGGATATGGCCTGAACCGCAACCGGCTTCCGCGGGCTCTCGTTCGGCAACGCGCTGATCAGGCACTGATCGACGTAGGGCTGGCCGACCACGCCGACGCCTGGCCGCTGACCCTTTCCGGCGGCCAGGCGCAACGTGTTTCGCTGGCCCGGGCGCTTGTCGCCGAACCGCAGCTGCTCCTGCTCGATGAACCGTTCGGGGCGCTGGACGCGCTGACGCGGCTGACGATGCACGCCCTGCTGCTGCAGCTGTGGCGCGAGCACGAGTTTGGCGTACTCCTGGTGACGCATGACGTCGACGAAGCGGTGGCACTGGCCGACCGTGTCCTGGTCCTCGAGGAAGGGCGGGTCGTTCACACATTGGCGATCGACGAGCCTCGCCGCGTGCCCGGAGACCCAGGGGCTCACAGCGCGCGGCATCGTGCCGAGTTGCTGGATCGCCTTGGGGTGCGGCTGTAGCCATGTGGCGAGGTTTCGTGGCGCTGACCGCGGCAGTCGGGCTTGTGTTGACCGGATGCGTTTCCCGCGCAGGTAATTCGGGCCCGGCCGCGGCTCCTGCTGCGGTGCCATTGTCGGAGTTGTCGGGTCTCACGCTGCAGGTCGGGGATCAGAAAGGAGGCACCGAAGCGCTGCTGCGTTCCGCTGGGCAGCTGGACAAGCTGCCCTACCGGATCGCGTTCTCGACGTTCACATCCGGGCCGCCGCAGGTGGAGGCGGCCACCGCCGGCAAGATCGACTTCGCGATCACCGGTAATACTCCACCGATTTTCGGGGCGGCCAGCAACGCAAAGATCAAGGCGGTTTCCGCATACGGCGGGGGCGGTGCGGGCAATCGCATTCTGGTACACGCCGACTCACCGATCACGTCGGTCACCGACCTACGCGGCAAGACGATCGCGGTTGCCAAAGGCAGCTCATCCCATGCGAACCTGTTGGCGCAGCTGGAAAAGGCGGGACTAAAGCCCGTCGAGGTGAAGTTCGTGTTCCTGCAACCCGCCGACGCTCTTTCGGCCTTCAGTCAGCGCCAGGCCGACGCGTGGGCCATCTGGGATCCCTACACTGCGCAGGCCGAACAGCAGATCCCGGTGCGCAGCATTGCCGAGGCGCAGGGGGTGACCAACGGCGACTGGATTGGTGTAGCGTCCGACCAGGCGCTGGCCGATCCGAAACGCAACACCGCGCTGTCCGACCTGTTGGTCCGGTTTGAAAGGGCCGTGCAGTGGGCCAGGTCGCACCCGCAGGAATGGGCCCAAAACTATGCTGCCGCAGTCGGATTGGACCCACGAGTTGCTGCGGTGGCCGAGGCTCGCAGCCTGCGTCTACCGACCGAGCTCGGTGACGAGGTGGTCGCCTCGGAACAGAAGCTGGCCAACCTTTTTGCGGCGGCGGGCCAGCTTCAATCGTCGCCCCGGTTTTCCAACTGGGTCGACCGTCGATTCAATGAGGTATTACGACAAGGCCTCGTCAGCTGAACTCGGGGGATGAATGTCGGCAAAGTTCTTTGGTTTTTGCCCACCACGGGTTTTCGCCCACCACGGGTGACAGCCGGTCGATCGTGGGGGGATCACACGCGTCGCCGCACCACTCAGTCCCGGCGAGCCATCGCAACGAATTCATCCTGTCGGGGCATCCCCACCTCGAAGAGGCGTACTGGTTCGCCGAGGGCGTGCTGCCGATCCTGCGCGGGAAAGGCGTGGCCTGATCGGCAGTTTGTGGCCGTGCCATCCGGGGCATCCCCGTGCCCGTGGAGACGCTGGAGTACGGCCCGGGACGTCTCGTGGATGTCTACGGCGATGCGACGCAACCCACCGTCCTGTTGTGGCACGGCATGCAGACCGATGCCCGCGCTGCCTTCCGTCCTCTCGCCGGCATGCTCGCTGAGCACGGCGCGTCGGCGGTGGTGCCGGACTGGAACTCGCACGCCGACGACGGCGGCCGCGCCGATCTGCTGGGATCGCTGGATTTCGCACGCGATTTCGCGAGTCGGGGCAACCGCATCGTCCTCGTCGGGTGGTCGATGGGAGGTGCGGCCGCGGCGGCCGTCGCACTCAGCGGCGACGCGCAACTGGCGCACACCGTCTGCCTGGCGGGCGCTTTCATGGTCCCCGACCCGATTTTCGGTCGACGTGCCACCGAGCACCTCTCGGCGCAGCGCATCGGCGCGCCGTTCCTGCTGCTGCACGGCCGGGCCGACGACGCCGTCCCCGTCACGGCCAGCAGGGAGTTCGCCACGGCCCTCGACCGGGTCGGCTGGCCGGTCGAATTGGTGGAGTTGGCCGCCGACCACGGATCCGTCGCCGGCGCCGACTACGACCCGAACGCGGATTGCTACGTGCCGGGGAAGAGCGAGGAGGCGCTGCGGGTGGCCGGCGAGGTCGCCGCCCGGGTCGCGGCGACGCTGCTGTACGAATGAGGGGTGGCTGAGCCGACCATCCTGCTGCTGTCGACATCCGACACGGACCTGATCAGCGCCCGGGCCAGCGGCAAGAACTATCGGTGGGCCAACCCGTCGCGCCTGGACGAAAGCGTGGGGGCACCTCCCGCTTGCGGGGGACTGCCCGAGCTGCTGGCCGGGCTATTGGAGGATGCCGCGATCGTCGTGGTGCGAATCCTCGGCGGCTACCGCGCGTGGCAGAGCGGCATCGACATGGTGCTCGCCAGCGGCGTGCCGACGGTGTTGGTCAGCGGCGAGCAGGCCGCCGACGCTGAGTTGACCGGCCTGTCCACGCTGGCGGCCGGCATCGCGGTCCAGTCGCACATCTATCTGGCGCACGGCGGCGTGGAGAACCTGCGCCAGCTGCACGCCTTCCTGTCCGACACCGTCCTGATGACCGGGTTCGGCTTCGGCCCGCCGGTGGTCACACCGACCTGGGGCGAGCTGGAGCGACCCACCACCGACGCTGACGGCCCCACGATCGCCGTCCTGTATTACCGCGCGCAGCAACTGGCGGGCAACACCGGCTACGTCGAGGCGCTGTGCCGGGCCATCGAGGACGCCGGCGGGCGGCCGCTGCCGGTCTACTGTGCGTCGCTGCGCACCGCCGAACCCGAACTGCTGCAACGGCTTGGCGACGCCGACGCCATGGTGGTCACCGTCCTGGCCGCCGGGGGACTGAAGCCGGCCGCGGTGTCCGCCGGCGGCGATGATGACAGCTGGAACGTCGAACACCTGGCGGCCCTTGACGTTCCGATCCTGCAGGGATTGTGCCTGACCAGCTCTCGGGCCCAGTGGAGCGCAAACGACGACGGGCTCAGCCCACTGGACGTGGCCACCCAGGTGGCGGTGCCCGAGTTCGACGGCCGCATCATCACGGTCCCGTTCTCCTTCAAGGAGATCGACGACGACGGGTTGATCGCCTACGTCGCCGACCCGGAACGATGCGCCCGGGTCGCGGGCCTGGCGGTCCGGCACGCCCGGCTGCGCCACGTCGCCCCCGCCGACAAGCGGGTGGCCCTGGTGTTCTCGGCCTACCCGACCAAGCACGCCCGCATCGGCAACGCGGTGGGCTTGGACACCCCGGCCAGCGCGGTCGCGCTGCTGCGGGCCATGCGCGAGCGCGGCTACCAGGTGGGCGAGCTGCCCGGGGTCGAGGCCGGCGACGGTGACGCCCTGATCCACGCGTTGATCGAACGCGGCGGCCAGGACCCCGACTGGCTCACCGAAGGGCAGCTGGCCGGCAATCCGATCAGGTTGTCCGCCAAGGACTACCGCGACTGGTTCGACACCCTGCCCGCCGAGCTGACGGACGCGGTGACACGGCACTGGGGTCCGCCGCCCGGCGACCTCTTCGTGGATCGCACGCAAGACCCCGACGGCGAGATCGTCATCGCCGCCATGCAGGCGGGCAACCTGGTGCTGATGGTGCAGCCGCCCCGCGGATTCGGGGAGAACCCGGTGGCGATCTACCACGACCCGGACCTGCCGCCCAGCCACCATTATCTGGCTGCCTACCGCTGGCTGGACACGGGTTTCGGTACGCACGCGATAGTGCACCTGGGCAAGCACGGCAACCTGGAGTGGCTGCCCGGGAAGACGCTGGGCATGTCGGCGGCCTGCGGATCCGACGCGGCGCTGGGTGACCTGCCGCTCATCTACCCCTTCCTGGTCAACGACCCGGGCGAGGGCACCCAGGCCAAGAGGCGGGCGCACGCGGTGCTGGTCGATCACCTCATCCCGCCGATGGCGCGCGCCGAAACCTACGGCGACATCGCCCGCCTGGAGCAGCTGCTCGACGAGCACGCCAACGTCGCCGCGCTGGACCCCGGCAAGCTGCCCGCCATCCGCCAACAGATCTGGACGCTGATTCGGGCCGCCAAGATGGACCACGACCTCGGGCTGACCGAGCGGCCCCCGGAGGACTCCTTCGACGACATGCTGCTGCACGTCGACGGCTGGCTCTGCGAGATCAAGGACGTGCAGATCCGCGACGGCCTGCACATCCTGGGTCAAAAGCCCTCGGGGGAAACCGAACTCGACTTGGTGCTGGCGATACTGCGGGCCCGCCAGCTGTTCGGCGGCGAGCAGGCCATTCCCGGCCTGCGGCAGGCGCTGGGCTTGGCCGAGGACGGCACCGACGAGCGGTCGGCGGTCGACCGGGCCGAGTCCGCCGCCCGGGAACTCGTCGCCGCGCTGCAGGTCAGCGGTTGGGATCCCGACGCCGTCGACCGGATCACCGAGAATCCGGACGTGGCAAGGGTCTTGCGGTTTGCGGCAACCGAGGTGGTGCCCCGGCTCGCCGGCACCGCCGCCGAAATCGACCAGGTGCTCAACGCGTTGGACGGCCACTTCATCGCGGCCGGCCCGTCGGGATCGCCGCTGCGCGGCCTGGTGAACGTGCTGCCCACCGGCCGCAACTTCTACTCCGTGGATCCCAAGGCGGTGCCGTCGCGGCTGGCGTGGGAGGCCGGGGTTGCCCTGGCGGATTCGCTGCTGGCCCGCTACCGCCACGACCATGGGCGGTGGCCGCAATCAGTGGGGCTGTCGGTGTGGGGCACGTCGGCGATGCGCACGGCCGGCGACGATATCGCCGAAGTGCTTGCGCTGCTCGGGGTTCGGCCCGTCTGGGACGACGCGTCGCGGCGCGTCGTCGATCTCACGCCCATTCCGCCGGCCGAGTTGGGCCGCCCGCGTATTGACGTCACCGTGCGGATCTCGGGCTTCTTCCGGGACGCCTTCCCGCACGTGGTGACGATGCTCGACGACGCGGTGCAGCTGGTGGCTGGCCTCGACGAGTCCGCCGACGACAACTACGTGTGCGCGCACGCCCAGGCCGACCTGGCCCAGCATGGCGACCAAAGGCGCTCCACGACACGGATTTTCGGATCCAAGCCCGGCACCTACGGGGCGGGGCTGTTGCAGCTGATCGACAGCCGCAACTGGCGCGACGACGCCGACCTGGCGCAGGTGTACACCGCGTGGGGCGGCTTCGCCTACGGCCGCGACCTGGACGGCCGCGAGGCGGTCGACGACATGAACCGCCAGTACCGGCGCATTGCGGTGGCCGCCAAGAACACCGACACCCGTGAACACGACATCGCCGATTCCGACGACTACTTCCAATATCACGGCGGCATGGTGGCGACGGTCCGGGCGTTGACCGGCCAGGCCCCGGCCGCCTATATCGGCGACAACACCCGGCCCGACGCGATCCGTACCCGCACCCTGTCCGAGGAGACCACGCGGGTGTTCCGCGCCCGCGTCGTCAACCCACGCTGGATGGCGGCGATGCGCCGGCACGGCTACAAGGGCGCGTTCGAGATGGCGGCGACCGTGGACTACCTGTTCGGGTACGACGCGACCGCCGGGGTGATGGCCGACTGGATGTACGAACAGCTCACCGAGCGCTACGTGCTGGATCCCGAGAACCGCAAGTTCATGGCCGAATCCAACCCGTGGGCGCTACACGGGATGGCCGAACGGCTGCTGGAGGCCGCCGGCCGCGGCATGTGGGAACAGCCGCAGCCGGAGACGATCGACGGGCTGCGCCAGGCGCTGTTGGAAACCGAGGGCGACCTGGAGGGCTGACCGGCGGTAGGTTGTTACCGTGACGCCCACCTTCGCCGATCTCGCCAAGGCGCAGTACATCCTGCTGACCACCTTCACCAAGGACGGCAAGCCCAAGCCGACGCCGATCTGGGCGGCTTTGGACACGCTCAGCGGGGACCGGCTCCTGGTCATCACCCAGGAAAAGTCGTGGAAGGTCAAGCGGATCCGCAACACCCCGCGCGTCACCCTGGCGACCTGCACCATGCAGGGCAAACCGACGAGCGAGGCCGTCGAAGGCGCCGCCGCCGTCCTCGACGCGTCGCACACCCCGGCCGTCTACGACGCGATCGGGAAGCGGTACGGCATCGTGGGCAAGGTGTTCAACTTCTTCAGCAAGCTGCGCGGCGGCATGGAAAACAACGTCGGGCTCGAGCTCAGGGTGGCGCCGGCCTGACGCAGGCGACACGCGCACGTCAGCGACGACGTTGTCGCGAAAGTTGGTGTGCCTGAGGGCCTTACGTCCCGGACGCCAGATGTTCGCCGAAGAATGCGAAGACCCGCCTCCACGCGTCCTCGGTGGCGGCCTCGTCGTAGCCGAAACCGGCGATTCGGTTGAGCGGCTGGCCTGGGAGCTTGTTGGCGAAACTGTGCCCGACGCCGGGGTAGACCTTGATATCGGCGGTGATGTTCTTACTGGCGGTCACCTTGCGCAGCTTTTCGGGGGCGCCCCTGCCCAGCGGGTCGCGACTGCCGAAGCTCGCCACGATCGGGCACGCCCCTTCAAGGGTCTTGTCGAGGTTGCGGGGCAGGGGAGTGCCATAGAACGGGGCGGAGGCGCCGAAACCCTTGGGCGACATCACCAGTGCGAACTGGCCGCCCATGCAGAAGCCCGCGACGCCGACCTCACCGGTGCATTCGGGCATGGCCCGCAAGTGATCGCGGGCGGCCAGGATGTCGTCGAGGGCACGGCCGCGCTGCGTCTGCAGCTCTTTCATGACCCGGGTGATACAGCGGATGCGCCCGCCCCGCGCGTACATGTTCGGGGTGATCGCGACGTAGCCGGCATCGGCGATGCGCTTGTTCGTCGATTCCTTGTCGCTGCGGTAGCCGACGATGTCGTGGATCACCACCACGCCGGGCCACGGGCCCTGACCGGCGGGGAGGTCGAGCAGCGCGTCGATCGGTCCGTCGGGGGTGTCGATCTCAATCGTCGTCATGTCGTCATCTAACTGCAATCGGCCCGGACACCACCATGGGAACTTCGGCTCGGCCGGCGCACGTTGGCCAGACATGTTGTCACGGCTGTTTCTGGTCTACGCCGTCGTGGAGCTGGCGGCGATCACCGCCCTGGTTGCGACGATCGGGTGGGGTTGGACGCTGCTGGCGCTGGCGGGCAGCCTGCTGCTCGGCTGGGGGCTCTTGTTGCCGATGTCGGGCTCGCACCTGCTCCGCCAGCTCGGGCACCTGCGGTCCGGCCTCGCCGAGCGGCGTACGGCGGTGCGGGACGGGACGTTGGTCACGCTGGGCGCCCTGCTCGTCGTGATACCCGGGCCGGTCACCACGGTGTTGGGACTCCTGCTGCTGGTGCGGCCCGTCCGGTCGGCCGTCGGCCCGGGGCTGGCCGCGCTCGCGATGCGCGGCCTGCGGCGGCGGATGCCGCTGCTCGCCGAGACGGCGTTGTTCGGCGCCGGTGTGCCCCGCGGTGGCGCCGCGCCGGGCGACGGCTACCTCGACGGCTACATCGAGGGCGAGGTCGTGGACGTCCGGGACATCCGGCCGCCCGCCCTGCCGAACGAGCCGGTGCGTGGCGGGTACCCGGGGCGGCCCGCCTGGGACTGAACACCGGCCGCCGGCACACGTAGTTTTGCCCTGTGAGCGAGACGTCCACCACGCTGCTGGTCAACGGCCGGGTGTATAGCCCGACCCATCCCGACGCCACCGCCATGGCGGTGCGGGGCGACGTCGTCGCGTGGCTGGGCGGCGATGACGTCGGCCGCAGCCTGTTTCCCGGCGCCGACATCGAGGACTTGGACGGCGGTTTCGTGGCGCCGGGGTTCGTCGACAGCCACATCCATCTGACCGCGACCGGCCTGACGCTCAGCGGACTGGATCTGCGAGGGGCGCGCTCGCGGGAGCACTGCATCCAAATGATCGCCGACTACGCGGCGGCCCACCCGGGCCGGCCCGTGTGGGGGCATGGCTGGGATGAGTCGTCGTGGCCGGAGAACAGGCCGCCGGACACCGCCGACCTCGACACCGTCCTCGGTTCTCGGCCCGCCTATCTGACCAGAGTCGACGTCCACTCCGCGCTCGCCTCCACCGCGTTGCGCCGGCTGGTCGCCGATCTACCGGCGGCGGCGGGCTTCGCCCCCGACCAGCCGCTCACCGGCGACGCGCACCACCTGGTCCGCGCCGTCGCCCGCGGCCTGCTGACGCCCGACCAGCTGACCGAGGCCCGGACGGCCGCCCTTTCGGCCGCCGCGGCGGCCGGCATCGTCGCGGTGCACGAATGCGCCGGGCCCGAGATCGGCGGCCTGGACGACTGGCTGCAGCTGCGGTCCCTCGATCACGGCGTCGAGGTGATCGGCTACTGGGGCGAGGCGGTCAGCACGCCGGAGCGGGCGCGCGCGCTTGTCGAGCAGACCGGAGCCCGCGGGCTGGCCGGTGACCTGTTCGTCGACGGCGCGCTGGGGTCACGCACCGCCTGGCTGCACGAGCCGTACGCCGACGCCACGGACCGGCTCGGCACCTGCTACCTCGACCCCGACGCCATCGAGGCGCACCTGCGGGCCTGCACCGAAGCGGAGGTGACCGCGGGCTTCCACGTCATCGGCGACGCCGCCGTCTCGGCGGTGGTCACCGCCTTCGAACGGGTCGTCGCGCGGCTCGGAGGGGCGGCCGTCGCCCGGTGCGGTCACCGCCTCGAGCACGTCGAAATGGTCACCGCCGAGCAAGCCGCCCAACTTGGGCAATGGGGCGTCATCGCCAGCGTGCAGCCCAACTTCGACGCGCTGTGGGGCGGCGCCGACGGCATGTACGCGCGGCGCCTCGGCGCCCAGCGAGGCAGCCGGCTCAACCCGCTTGCGCTGTTAGCATCCCAAGGCGTGCCCCTCGCCCTAGGTTCCGACGCACCGGTCACGGGCCTCGACCCGTGGGCGAGCGTGCGGGCGGCGGCCACCCATCGAACCCCCGGCAGCGCGATCTCCGCGCGGGCCGCGTTCGCCGCCGCGACCCGCGGTGGCTGGCGGGCCGCCGGCGTCCGCGACGGCACGACGGGAACGCTGGTGCCGGGCGCCCCGGCCTCCTACGCCGTCTGGAACGCGGGACCCTTGGACGTCCACGCACCCCGCGACGCCGTCGCGCGCTGGTCGACCGACCCGCGCGCCCGGGTGCCGGCCCTACCGCGCCTGGGCCCGACCGATGCCCTGCCACGCTGCCGTCGAACTGTGCACCGGGGCGCTGTCATCCATGGCTAGGGAATGGTTCGGCCGAAAGGACGGTCCTGACCGGGCCGACCAACTCGGCCCGGTGGACGACGGCCCCGCGCCGCACCCGGACACCGATCCGATCAGCGACGAAGCCGAATCAGAGCGCGACGACGAGCCCGTCGACGTCCAACCGCAGTCTGCCCCCGAGCCCGAGCCCGAGCCCGACGACGGCGTCGACGCCCCGGAACCCGGCGCCCCGGCGCTGGCGGACCGCCTGGGCCGCGCGCGGCGGC
>NZ_LZKD01000204.1:0-21378 GCF_001668695.1 Mycobacterium sp. E2497 | reverse complement strand
GAGGTGGAACCGCGATCGCTCCAACGACGATGAGTGCAAGGTCGAAAATCGTGTATTCGACGCCCGATGCGCCCAGCATGCAGATGCGATCGCCGCGCTGCACTCCGTAAGACCGTAGCGCCGCCGCGGTCGCGGAGATCTGATCCCACGCCTCGCCGTATGTCATCGTCTCGAATCGGGTGTCCAATTCGGCGGTCGTTCGCTTTGTCAACGCGTCGAAGCGGTATCGCACAGCACGCCGGCCCAGGGCTGGGCGCATCGGGCGTCGAATACACGATTTTCGACCTTGCACTCATCGTCGTTGGAGCGATCGCGGTTCCGCTGCAATCGGGATCCCCTGCAACGTTACTTGCGCCGATCGTGGCGGAGACGGCGCCTTGTGTGATAGCGGTCAGCGTCCATCAACTGCAGGCGGCAGCGGAGTTGATCGGCGCCGGCGACGGACCACGGCTGGTGGTGGTGCTCGATGCGCTTCCACGCGTGGACGACCACCGAGACGCTATCGCAGGTTCGCGCCGGCATTTTGCCGACACCGGGCCGGCGATAGCGGTCTGCACGCTGGAGGAACTTGTCGCGCACGGTGAACGTATGCGTACTTCGCTCGCCGATGGGGACGCACCGGACCGAGAACAATTGGCCCTGCTGATCTACACCTCAGGTAGCACTGGGATGCCCAAAGGGGCGATGTATCCGCAACGTTTGGTTGTCAACTGGTGGTTGGCCTCGCGGAGAGGGGGTTGGGGACAACAAACCGCCTTGCCCTCCATCACGCTGAACTTTCTGCCGATGAGCCACGGCGCAGCGCGCGTCGCGCTGTACGGAACCCTGGCGAATGGTGGTACGGCGTATTTCGCTGCCGAGCAGGATCTTTCAACTTTGCTGGAGGACTTGGCACTGACCAGGCCGACGCAATTGAGTCTTGTTCCGCGCGTGTGGGAAATGCTGCGCGATGAGTATGCGGTGCGGCTGGGCAACCGCAGTAGTGAGCCGAGTCAAGAGACGACACACGATTCGACGCTTGCCGAACTGCGGACGGAGCTCACCGGGGGCAGGGTGCTTGCTGCGACAACCGGTTCGGCCCCGCTTGCCCGGACATTGAAGGAGTGGGTCCAAGAGTTCTTGGACATCCCCCTCATCGAGGGATACGGGTCGACCGAGACCGGCGCCATCAGTCTTGACGGGCGGATATTGTGCCCGCCGGTTAGTGACTACAAGCTTGTTGACGTTCCCGAGCTGGGCTACTTCACCACCGATACGCCACATCCACGCGGCGAGTTGGTCGTGAAGTCCGCAAACCTCTTCAACGGTTACTACAGACGCCCAGACGTCACTGCCCAGGTGTTTGATGAGGACGGCTTTTATCACACGGGAGACATTTTCTCGCAGATCGAGCCCGACCGACTGGCATACGTTGACCGCCGGAACAACGTATTGAAGCTGTCGCAGGGCGAGTTCGTCACGGTGTCCAAGCTCGAGGCGATCTACGCTGAACATCCTCGCATCCAGAACGTCTACGTCTATGGCAGCAGCGCCCATGCATACCTGCTCGCGGTGGTCGTGCCGACCACGGAGACCCTCGGGCGTCACACCGGGCCGCAGCTTCGAGCCGAACTGACCGCAGCGTTGAGGCAGGCTGCGCGCGAGGCCGAGCTGCAATCATATGAAATCCCTCGCGACTTCATCATCGACGAGGAGCCCTTCACACTCGAGAATGGGCTGCTGACTGGAATCCATAAACTCGCGCGCCCCAAGCTCAAGGACCGGTATGGCGGAAGACTCGATGCGCTTTATGACTCGCTGGAGCGACAGCAGGCAGAGCGGCTACGCACATTGCGGGCCGGCAGCATCGACGGTTCGACGGTCGATACCGTCACATGCGCGGCGGCCACACTGCTGGGCGCCGCGTCGTCGGACCTGTCACCCGATGCGCACTTCATCGATCTCGGTGGCGACTCGCTGTCCGCGTTGACATTTGCCAACCTGCTGCAAGAGATCTTCTCTATCACCGTCCCCGTCGGCGTGATTACCAGTCCGGCTACCGACTTGCATGCGATCGCCGATTACATCGATTCAGAGCGGGCCGTAGGAGGTCGACAGCCAACTCCGGCGGCGGTTCACGGTGCAGGGGCGACGGAAATTCGAGCAGACCAGCTCACGCTCGATCAGTTTATCGACAAGCCCACCTTGATGGCCGCCTCACGACTACCCAGATCGTCCTCGCATCCCCGGACGGTTCTGATCACCGGCGCAACCGGGTTTCTCGGCCGCTACCTCATGCTTGACTGGTTGGAAAGGATGAGCCTCATCGACGGCCAGGTAATCTGCCTGGTCCGGGCCAGGAACGACGTTGAGGCGCGGATTCGACTCGACCGGATTCTGGCGGACTGTGATTCGGCGTTGGGTGCCAAGTTTCGAAGGCTGGCCGCACACCATCTCCATACGGTTGCCGCCGACAAGGCAAAACCGAATCTAGGTCTGGACAACGATACGTGGCGAAGGCTGGCGGGTACCGTCGATCTGATCGTCGATGCCGGTGCGCTCGTCAATCATCTACTGCCTTATGACCAACTGTTTGGCCCGAATGTGGTTGGTACTGCTGAACTGATCCGACTTGCGCTCACGACAAAGGTCAAATCGGTCGCCTACGTTTCGACCATCGGCATAGCCGAAGCAATCACCGAAGCCACTCTCGACGAGACATCGGACCTACGCCGAATCAATACCCTGAGGGCACTGCACACGAACTACGCTAACGGTTACACAAACAGTAAATGGGCCGCAGAGATCCTGCTGCGCGAAGCGCACGAGCGGTGCGGCTTGCCGGCATCGATCTTCCGTTGCGGGATGATTTTGGCCGAGCCACGATATGCCGGTCAGCTCAATCTGCCTGACATGTTCACGCGGCTGATTTTGTCAATCCTGAGCACCGGGATAGCTCCGAAGTCCTTCTACGAGGCCGATATCAATGGTAATCGGCAACGTGCTCACTACGATGGACTGCCTGTCGATTTCGTCGCTGAGGCTATTTCGTCCTTGGGCCGTGACGTGGCGTTGAACCCCAAGCCCGCCTTTGAGACCTACCATGTCACCAACACGCACGACGACGGCATCGGCCTCGACCAGTACGTCGACTGGCTGATCGCCGCGGGTCACCGGATCACGTTGATCGACAGCTATCCAGACTGGTTGGCGCGCTTTGAAACCGCGCTGCGTGCGCTGCCTGAGCTACAACGCCAATCTTCGCTTTTGCCAATGCTGGGCGTCTACTCGCAACCTGCGCGGGCGCACGGAGCCGTCATTCCCGCCGATCGGTTCCAGGCGGCAGTCCGAGCAGGGAAGATCGGTTCCCACGCGGATATTCCCCAGGTCACCTCACCGGTCATCCTGAAGTACGCCAGCGACTTGGGTCGGCTCGGCCTGATATGACGGCGATAGAAGACAGGTCGTGCGCCGTAGGCACGTTGCCCACCAACATGATTGACGGAGGAAGCTGAGCGATGGACCTCACCGGCAAGGTCGCGTTGGTAACTGGAGCGGCGCGGGGGCAAGGGCGCAGTCATGCCATTGCGCTGGCCAGCGCAGGGGCAGATGTGATTCTGGTCGACCGGGCCGCCGACATCGAATCTATTCCATACCCCTTGGGATCCGCGCAAGACCTCGAACAGACCGCAAAGGAGGTCGAAGCGCTCGGCCGCAGGGCCGTGGTCGCTGCGACTGATGTACGAGAACTGGCGGCGTTACAGAGCGCCGTCCGCGGGGCGGTGACACAGCTGGGCGATCTCGACATCGTTGTCGCAAACGCCGGCGTGGTGGGGGCGGGCGTTCGAGATCCCCTCGACGAAAAGGTTTTCAACGATATTCTGTCCGTCAACCTCATTGGCAGCTGGCATACCCTCGCCGCCACCGTTCCATCAATAATCCAGAAGAAGCGAGGCGGCGCCATCGTCCTCATCGGCTCCACCCAGGGCTTGAGTGGACGCGGAGGAGACGGCTCGGCGGCCGCGTTTGCGTACACGGCATCCAAACACGGAATAGTCGGCTTGACGCGCTCTGCCGCTAACGCATATGCCGCCCAAGGCATTCGGGTAAACTCAGTCCACCCGACCGGGGTCGCGACGCCGATGGTTCTCAATGACCACATGGGGCGGGTCATCGCAGAGGACCCGAACGCCCTCAAACTTGCGACGAACCTCCTCCCCGTTCCGTTCGTGGAAGCCCAGGATGTGACCGAAGCTGTCATGTGGCTGATCAGTGACGCCGCCCGCTACGTCACCGGCGTGGCACTTCCCGTCGACGCCGGATACACGGTGATGTAGCCGCCCGAGAACTTGCACCGTCCGTCTTGCTACCCATGTCGTCGAGGAGATGAACTCATGACACCACCCGCCCTTGTCCTTGTCCACGGCGGTGAACACGCCGCCGACTGCTGGGACTTGACCATCAGCGAGTTGCGCAGGCAAGCACCAGAATTGCAGATATTGGCGGTCGATCTCCCGGGCCGGCGTGGCAAACCGGGCGACCTGGCGACCGCCACCATCGAAGAATGGGAGCGATCCGTAGTCGCCGATATCGAACGCGCCGGCCTGAGGGATTTCGTCATTGCCGGACATTCGATGGCGGGCGTGACCGTACCGGGCGTGGTGGCCAGGCTCGGAAGCCGCCGCGTTCGCGAGATGGTGTTGATCAGCGCGTTCGTACCACGCCAGGGCGAGGCGATCGTGGACACGCTCGGTGGGCCGATGGGGCTCTTCGCGCGCCGCTACGCCCGCGCAGGCAAGCCTCGCGAGGTGCCGCGCCGGATCGCCCGCTACGCGTTCTGTAATGGAATGACCGCCACACAAAGGGCATTCACTCTTTCCCGACTGCACCCCGAGTCCCTGAGGATTGTCACAGAGCGCGTCGACCGCACAGACCTGCCCGCCGAAGTCCCGCGTAGCTGGGTACTGACGACCCGCGACCGCACGCTATCGGTGCGATCACAGCAGGACGGCATCGCCGCCCTGGGGGGCGTCATTGAAGAAATTCATGTGCCGGCCTGTCACGATGTGATGATCAGCCATCCAGAGACATTGGCCCAGATTCTGGTGGCCCGCTGCCGCAAACACTACAGGCACGACTCACTTGCGTAACGAGGCATTCGACCCTGACGGGGGCTTCGCGAACGCGATCGACGAATAATCACCTTTGCACGAGCCAGCTACCAATCGCACCCGGTGAGTTCGGCCGAGATCTCCCACAAGCGGCGCGAACTTTGCGGGTCGCGCGCTTTCGTGATCACCTTGGCCGCCTTGGGCTTACCCCATTGGTGCAGCGGACCGCCGGGCGCGATGTAGCTGCCGTTGGGGAGATCGGTCGAGATGGCTTGAATGGTGGACCGCGCACCCTCCGCCGGGGTCTGGGCGATCCGCGGGGCGAGCACTCTTCCCGCCCATCGGAGCGGTGCCGAGCCCCCTTGTGTGATGCCGGTGTCAGTCATGCCCGGATCCGACAAGTACGCGATGCGGCCGCGCCGCGCCAATTCGTACACGAACAGCATGTTCGCCAGCTTCGACTCCCCGTACGCTGCCCACGCGTTGTATCGGCGGCGGCGCCAGTTCAGGTCATCGAAATGCATGCGCGCCAGGGCATGATTGCTGCTCGCCACCACGACGACGCGATCGCGAATGCGGTCACCCAGTAGGCATGTCAGCGCGAAGTGGCCGAGATGGTTGGTCCCCATGTGGGCTTCGAAGCCGTCGGCGGTACGCGTGAGAGGCAACCCGAGCACACCGGCGTTGTTCACCAGTACGTCCGTCCAGTCGATGGTGTCGGCGAATTTGCGCACGCTAGCCAGATCGGCGAGGTCGAGTTCTGCCAGCTTGACATCGCCCGACATCGACATGACGGCATCGCGGCCCTTCGACAGGGAACGGCATGCGATGACGACCTCGTGACCAGCGGCCGCCATGGCCGAGGCCGTCGCCTTGCCCACCCCACTATTGCCGCCCGTGATGATGATCCGCATCGCGCCGGCTCCTTCCTCGGCCGGGTGGAGGCCGGCACCTTAGATTAAGGTATTTATATAACGATATTCTGGAAGGCGGTGCTTGACCAGCCCGCAAGGAGGCTTGAGAAGACCGTGACCGTCGAGCGACTGTTGCCGACACCGGAAGCGCACGACCTCATCGACCTGGTGCGGCAGGTGGCAGACAAAATTCTTGATCCCATCGTCGATCACCACGAACGTGAACACACCTATCCCGAAGGGGTTTTCAAGACACTGGGAGACGCGGGGCTGTTGAGCCTGTCGCAACCCGTTGAATGGGGCGGTGGCGGCCAACCGTTCGAGGTGTACCTCCAGGTGTTGGAGGAGTTGGCGGCACGCTGGGCGGCGGTGGCGGTGGCCGTCAGCGTGCACAGCCTCGCGTGCCATCCGTTGCTGACGTTCGGTTCGGAAGACCAGCGGCGGCGGTGGCTCCCCGACATGCTCGGGGGCGCCACGATCGGCGCCTACAGTCTGTCCGAACCCGACGCAGGGTCTGACGCCGCCGCCCTCCGATGTCAGGCGGCGCGAACCGTCGACGGGTACCAGATCAGCGGCACCAAAGCGTGGATCACACACGGCGGCTTGGCCGACTTCTACACTCTCTTCGCTCGTACCGGTGAAGGCTCGCGCGGCATCAGTTGTTTCCTCGTGCCCGGCGGCGCTGCGGGGCTTACATTCGGTCCGCCCGAGGACAAGATGGGGCTCAACGGGGTGCCCACTACGTCGGCCTTCTACGATGCCGTCGAGCTGGCGGTGGAGCGGCGAATCGGTGAAGAAGGCCAAGGCCTCCCCATCGCATTCAGCGCGCTCGACAGCGGACGGCTCGGCATCGCGGCGGTCGCCGTCGGCATCGCACAAGCGGCGCTGGACGAGGCCGTGTCCTACGCGCAGCAGCGAACCGCGTTCGGCCGGCTCATCATTGACCATCAGGGTCTCGGATTCCTCCTGGCAGACATGGCCGCCGCAGTTGACTCCGCTCGCGCGGCCTACCTCGACGCCGCGCGGCGACGCGACGCCGGCATGCCGTATTCGCGAAGTGCGTCGGTCGCGAAGCTGGTGGCTACGGACGCCGCGATGAAGGTGACCACCGATGCCGTCCAGGTGTTCGGCGGCTACGGCTATACCCGTGACTACCGAGTCGAGCGATATATGCGTGAGGCAAAGATCACGCAGATCTTCGAGGGTACCAACCAAATTCAGCGTTTGGTGATCAGCCGTCAGCTGACCGTCACCGCGGACAGGTAGGACCGCGTCCGTCGCGCGACCATATGAGCAAAGGAGGACCCGATGAGCGATCCCGTTCCCGCATCGACGACCGAGCAGGCGCCTCACCTGCACCGTGGAAGGACCTGGGATGAGCTTCCCGTGGGTCTGTCCTTCCGCACCGGCAGCCGCACGGTCACCGAAAGCGACTTCATCCAGTTCGTCACCTGGGCCGGGTTCACCGAGCCGCTCTTCATGGACGCGTCAGATGTCCTCGCGGACAACGGCCGTCGACTAGTGCCGGCTGCCCTGACCTATAGCGTCGCCGAGGGATTGGTGATACAAACCCTGGCATTCGCCGGAACCGGGATCGCTTTCCTGGGGATGACTTTGGCGACGCGGCAGCCCGTGTACGTCGGCGACACGCTGCACGCCGTGGTCACCATCACCGAATCCCGCGCGACGAAGAAGCCGGACCGCGGCATGGTGGCAAGCACCGTCAGCGTCCGCAACCAACACCGCGAGGAAGTCCTCGAGTACACCCCCACACGGTTGGTCCGGAGCAGAACGCTCGACGACGCCGGTGACGGCAAGCCGTGATACCGCGCCCGTTCGCTGGCCCGCTGACCTTCGTGGATCAGTCGTCAACGACGGTGATGGCTCGCTCAGGGCAGGCGTCGGCCCCTCGGTGGGCCTGTTCGATGAACTCGGGGGCGATCTCTCGTTCGGGCGGGATGCAGTAGCCGGCATCGTCGAGGTGGTAGACGTCTGGTCCCGCGGCCGCACACAGCGCGTGACCGACGCAATGTGCGGCATCGAATTCGATGCGAACGGTCACTGCTCTCCTCCGGCGTCAACCTGTGGGCCGGGAGTGAAGGCGAGGGGCAGTTCGCGCATGGCCCAGACCTCACCGGCGTCTTCGAAACGCTTGGGTTCGCCGTCGAGGCGGTAATCGGGCAGCCTTTCGAGGACTTCGCTGATCATTTCCTGGAACATCACACGCGCCAAGTGCGATCCGAGGCAACGGTGCATCCCGACACCGAAAGCCATGTGCTTCTGGCTGTTCTCGCGGTCCAGGCGGATCGTGTCGGGGTCTTCAAACACTGCGGGATCTCGGTTGGCGGCCGCCCACATCAGGATTGCCCGGTCCCCGGCTTCCAGATGGCTGCCATGGAATTCCGCGTCACGCGACACGGTGCGTGCCAACCCCAACGTCGGTGTGCAGTGCCGCAGAAACTCATCCGTCGCCGTCGTGATCCGACCCGGGTCGTCGATCAACTGCTGCCTCAGCTCCGGGCGTCGGTTCAGTTCGAACAGCACGTTACCGGTCAGCCCGCTGGTGGTGTCCATGCCGCCCAACATCATCAGCACCGTGTACATGAGGATCTGAGTGTCGTCCATGGGGACTCCATCGATCTGCCCGCCCAGAATGCGGCCGAAGACGTCGTCGCCAATCTCGCCGCTCTCGCGACGCTCGGTCATGTTCTTGTAGATCTCACCGAACATCTCCATGACCGCAGCACCGGCCTTCTCCTCGTCGTGCGTGCGGTCGTGCACCATCGAATGCACCCAGTGCACCCATTGCGAATATTTGGATTCGTCGAAGCCGAGCATGAGCAGAATCAGCTTGGCCGGCATCGGCGTAGTCAGTTCGCCGACGATGTCGCAGTGGCCGCGCTCGATGAACCCGTTGACCATCTCCCTGGCCATCCGCCGAGCGCGCGGCCGCAGCGCCTCGGCCTGTCCCGGCGAGAATGCCTTGATCGTGACCTGACGCAGCTTTTGTGTCAGCGGCGGATCCGACTCGATCGGAAGGATGGGAAAGGGCGCACCGCTCGCGGGCACTCCCACCGAGGGATACGAGTTGAAGAGGTCATCGTCGCGCGCGGCTTCGAACACCGACTCGTAGTCGAGCAACGTCCAGAACCCGCCGTGTTGCTCGGAATGCGCCACCGGGCAACGCGATCGCATCGCGGCCAGCGTTTCGTGCGCTGATTCCCGAAATTCCGGCGAGTGGTGGTCGAAATTCTCGGCAACCGAGGTCGTTGTTGGCGTCGACACGAGTGCATCCTCCTCGATGAGTCCTGCGGTCTCCGCAGCGATTCGCGCGGGTTGGCGAAAAAGCCGGTCCGACGCCGACTACAACTACAGTTTTCCCAGTTATGTAGTTCACACCGCACATTAGCGATGATGTAGCCTACGGTCAACATCACGGTGAGCAGCTTGGAGCGAGATGAACACGCTCGACTCGGCAGCGGGGACGGACCGGCACCGCGCCCCCGCGTGGGGCGCGGACCTCCCCCTCACGGAAGACGACGCGCGAGGCCGGCTCATCGAAGCGGCCGAAGCGTGTTTCGCTGAGCGCGGACCGAGCCGAACCAAGGTGACACACGTGGCAGCCAAGGCGGGCGTCCACCGCACCACCGTCTATTCGTACTTCCCCAACATGGACGCCATCCTCGCGGCGTGCTTCGTCAAGGCGACCAGCCTGGTCGTCGCGGCCGCCGAACCCTACTTCGCCGAAGATCGCCCGTTCATCGACCGACTGATTAACGGAGTGATGGCCGGTCTTCGCGCCGCGCGTAGCAGCCCCACCATGCTGTCGATGACAGCGCCCCACGACTTGGCCCGAACACATCGTGCGGCGGAGAGGTCCGAGGCATGGCGCACCGAAATCGTCGAAGGATTAGCCGCTCGATTCGCCACCGCGGCACCCGGTGAAGTGCGCACCGACGTCTCGCCGCATCACATGGCTCACTGGGTAGTGCGGATCGCATTCAGCCTCATCGAGGACCCGGGAAGTCCCGACCTCGGCGGCGATGAAGGCCTGCTGCGTGCGTTCCTGCCCGGCGCGATCGCGCCGCAAGCTCGGCCCGACCGCACTCGCCGATCGCGATAGTTCTGCTCGTTTCCGCCATTCCCGCACCCTGTCGGGCCGTTTACGCGACGAGTTCCCGGCCGTACATCCCACAGCCGCCCGCTGCAATTTCAGGTCCATTTACTCCGACGGCCTCCTCGCGTTACCGCGCAATCGCCTTGCCCAAGGGCCGAGCCGGTCGCTACACTGCCGAAATAACTAAATGTTTGACGAATTAGGTCTCCGACGTACCCACATGCGGGGATGATCCCCCTCAACGCGATGGAATCGATTCTTGACGAATACGGCACATACCTCGACGTCGGCTGACGTGTCGAGGTCTCAGGCGGCGGGCGGGGACGTCGCGGCACTCCGGTCGCAATTCCGCGCGTTCTTGGAGCGTGCGCCGAAGCCGCCGGGACTTCGGAACTACGGCCCCACGCCGACCGCCGAGGACATCGAGCCCGGCCGCGCCTGGCACAAGTACCTCGCGCAGCATGGCTACGTGTGCTTGCATTGGCCGGCGGAATTCGGCGGAGCCGACGCGTCGGTCGCCTATCAGGCGCTGTTCGCCGAGGAGTGTGCTCGCGCCGGGGTGCCTCGCCAGCTCGCGATCACCGCCATCGACCTGGTCGGGCCGGTCCTGATCAAGTTCGGCTCCGAGCAGCAGCGATCACGCTACCTCGAGCCCATCCGACTGGGAGACCATGTCTGGACGCAGCTGTTCTCCGAGCCCGGTGCGGGGTCCGACCTGGCCGGTGTTCGGACCAAGGCGGAGAAGACCGCCTCGGGGTGGCGCATCAATGGGCAGAAGGTCTGGAGTTCGGCCGCGAATTCGGCGCAGTTCGGTCTGCTGCTCGCCCGCACGGGACCGGAATCACATCGTGGGCTGAGCATGTTCATCGTTCCGATGGATTCTGCCGGTGTCTCGGTGCGACCGCTTCGGCAGATGGACGGCGAGAGCAAGTTCAACGAGGTCTTCTTAGACGGTGTCGAGTTGAGCGAAGACTACCTGATCGGCCAGGAGGGCCAAGGCTGGACGATCGCCCTGGTCACGCTGGGCCGCGAACGGCTGACGCTGGGTTCGAATGCGGTGGGGATGTTCAAGCTGCTCGATCGGATGCTGCAGGCGGCCCGTGATCGCGATCAGCTGAATCCCGTTCTGGCTCAATCGATGACGAGGCTGTGGGCGCGAATGTGGCTGTTGCGGTTCACGTGGGAGCGCGCGATCGAGGACGGGGATACGTCGTCGTCGGCCTTCTCTGTTCTCAAGCTGATGACGTCGGAGACCGATCGCGACCTCGGTGACCTCGCCACCGAGGTGCTCGGCACAGATGTCTGCGTCGACCCCTCCGGCGACTCAGACGAGGCTGAGTTGGTCCGCGCGATGCTCGTTGCGCGCGCGCAGACGATTCTCGGCGGCACCAGCGAAATTCAGCGCAACATCCTCGGCGAGCGGATACTGGGTCTGCCAAAAGAGCCGCGGTGACTGTCGACCCACTACAGACGGAATTCTCTGCCGCACTGCGCAACAAGCTGCGCCCAGGCATGACCGTCGCGCTCGGCGACGGTGTCGGCGCACCGCGGTGTACCGGCGACGGCGCTTCAGTGTGTGCCGCGCTCAGCGCGGTGGCGCGAGAGATCGGTGGGGTTCGCCTTGTCCTCGGCTGGTTGCCCTCACCCATGCAGGGGCTGGAGCCCGACGCCTTCACCGAAGTCGCCGCGATCATGCCCGGCTGGGGCGTGCGAAACGTACTGACCTCTCCGACAGCGCGTTTCATCCCGACCCGACTCAGTTCGGTCCCCTCGCTGATGAGGAGTGTGCTCCGTCCCGACATACTCATCACTCGCGTGGTGGAGCGGGCAGGCCGCTTCCAGTTCGGCACCGAGGTGTCCTGGCAGCGCGAGATCGTCGACGCCGGTACGGCCGTTTTCGCCATCGCCGACACGAACGCCCCGGTCGCCGACGCCGGCCCGCCCCTGGCCACCGAGGCGATCGGGTTCATCGCCCGTATCTCAGAGGGTCCCGTCGAGATGCCCAGCATCGTTCCCGACTCGGTTCACGAAGCCCTGGCCGACGCGGTGCTGCGATTCGTACCCGAAGGCGCGCGGTTGCAGTACGGCCCCGGCAAGCTGGGCACCGCGCTGCTCAACCGCACACAACGGCCGCTCCACATCGACACCGGCCTGTTGACCGACGCCGTCGTGGACCTCGACTCTCGCGGACTTCTCATCGGAATGCCCAGTGCCACCTACCTGTTCGGTACCGAAGCGCTCTACCGCTGGGCCGACGGCAAGCCGATCCTGCACGGCATCGACTACACCCACGACCTCACCCGGCTGTCCCGAGGCATTCCGTTGATCGCGGTCAACACCGCGCTCGAAATCGATCCATTCGGTCAGATCAACGTCGAGGGAATCGGCGAGAAAATCGTCGGCGGCATCGGCGGACATCCGGACTACTGCGCGGCGGCGAGCATGAGCCGGGGCGGCTTGTCCATCATCGCGGTCCCGTCCGCGGTGAACGGCCGCTCCCCCTTCGTCGAGCGGTTGAGCAGGCCGGCATCCACACCCGCGCACGACATCGACCTCATCGTCACCGAATCAGGCCACGCGGACCTGCGCGGCGCCGACTGGAACCAACGCAGGCGACTCATCGGCGCACTGTTCGAAGGAAGGGAGCACCCATGACTGAAGGAGCATTAGCGGGGCGCGTCGTCCTGGTCACCGGTGGCGGACGCGGCATCGGACGCGGCCACTGCCTCGCCCTGGCCGCGCACGGCGCCGCGGTCGTCGTCAACGACCCGGGCGTCAGCCGCGACGGCTCCGCCGGTGACGCGGGTCCCGCCGCCGAGGTAGTCGCCGAAATCGAGGCCGCCGGCGGCAAGGCGATAGCGCATACCGGGTCGGTCGCCTCGTGGAGCGACGTCGCCGACATGATCGCTGCGGCCGTTTCCACCTTCGGCACCCTGACGGGCGTGGTGAACAATGCAGGCATCGTGCGAGACGCGATGGTGGCCAACGCGACCGAGGACGACTGGGACGCGGTGATCGCCGTACACCTCAAGGGCACCTTCGCCGTCACCAAACACGCATGCGAGTACTGGCGGGCGCAATCCAAGGCCGGCAACCAGGTCGACGCGCGGATCGTCAACACGGTGTCCGGCGCCGGCCTGTGGGGCAACGTCGGGCAAAGTGCCTACGGTGCCGCCAAGGCCGCTATCGCTAACCTCACTGTCGTCACGGCGATGGAGGCGCGCCGTTACGGCGCTGCAGTCAACGCGATCTCGCCGCTGGCGGTTACCCGGATCAGCGAAGACTTTTTCAAGGGAGACCGGGCCGCGGACCCGGCACTGGACCCGGCGCGCAGTTCTGAAGTGGTGGCATGGCTGCAGGGTCCGGAGTCGGGCTGGTTGACGGGCCAGATTCTGCGCATCAATGGCCATAAGCTCAGTCGCATAGAAGGTTTCGTGGAGGCGCCTGGACGTTACGCCGCCAAAGACGGGGCGTCGCTGGCATTCGACGAGGTCGGCCAGGCGGTGAGCTGGCTGTATGGAACCTCGCCGCGAGGCCTGGCGGGGCCCTTGCCCAGCTCATGATCCTTCTTACGCGAAGCTTTGACTATGGCGCGCCGGTCGCAGTTCAAAGCAGCGAGCCCGCCGCGTGTCACCGCACACACCGCGATGGCCCATAGACACTGCTGCGCTTCCTTGACCGCAGGGACCTTTCACTACCGGTGCTCGCGCCAGCGGGCGCCCCGCAGCGGAACGGGGCCGCTAACCCTCGGCGGTCGACAAAACGGCGTCGGGGGCACGATTGGGGGCGAAGTTGCCGTACTCACCCGCCTTGGGCTGAAAGGTCTGCGCCCATCGCCGCATCATGCGGAACAGCTTGGCCTCCTGCGTCTGCAATGACGGCGGCTCGATGAACCGCTGGTGCTGCCAGATCGCCAGGTCCTCGGGGAACACCGACTCGATGGCCTTGATCCTGGCAGAGCGTTCATCGTCGCTTTCCCCATCGATCTTCTCGACGAACAGTGTCTGGCGCAGCGTCGAGGTCTGGGCATCCACCGGCGTAACTGATATCACCGAATGCGTGTTGTCGCGTCCGGAGAACCGTGTGAAGGCCATCCCGACGCCCCACTGTTTGAGCGTCACAGTGTCCTCCCGACGAGGACCGTCGACCTTGCGCTTACCCCGAGAGTGCACGCGCAGCTTGGTCATGAAGAAGGCCTCGGCGACTTCGTAGCCCACCAGCGTGGGTAGATCGCGGGTGTGGTGCACATAGCGGAAATGAATTGGGTCGACTATGTTCTCGGCGACGACGCGTGGTTCGATGGGCAGATCCCCGTAGCAGAACGCACTGCCTGCGGTTGCCACGTCCCAGAACTCGCCCGTCGGATACTCATCGCGCAGATCTTCCAACAGATCCGGTACCGCCCACGCCGGCGGCTGACCCGCCACGTCGTGCCACAGGTGGATGATGCCGTTGCGCTCGCATACGGGCCACGGCTCGATACGTCGTTTACTCGTCCGTCCTTCCGGCACGGCCACGTTCTGCCCGTCCGGCCCCCAAGTCCAGCCGTGGAAGGGGCACACGATGCAGTCGTCGACCACCCTGCCGCCATAACCCAGATGCGCGCCGAGGTGCTGGCAGGTCGCCTCCAGGCAGCGTAACTGCCCGCCGACCGACCGGTAGAGGACGAGGTCCTGGCCAAAAACCTTGAGCGGCTCGATATCACCGGGTGCGAGTTCATGCGACCAGCCGACGACGAACCAACCGGTCGGGGCCATCCACGCCGGGATCCGAACATCTGATTCGGTGTCGGTCACCGCGATTGGTTTACGCACAGCAAGCCACCTTTCAACCCGACAAGACGACTGGACGTTACGATACTTAGACACAAGTGTCAAGTATTGGCGATCAGCGCCCTGACCATCGCTATGGCGGTGTCGAGCGCCGAACGTCGGCTTACTCCAGGCGCATCCACGGTCGAGGAGAACCACAGCGACTCGAGCATCGCCTCGAATGCCAACCCCTGGGAGACGGAATCGCCGAGCGAGCTTCCGCGGATACGATCGATGTTGCGGCCGATGCGGGTCGCCCACCGCCGCTGCGCCTTCCAGCCGGACTGCTGCAACGCGGGATCGGCAAATGCCGCCTGCCGCCATACCGTGGCGAACGCCCCGAAATCGTCGAAGTAGGAGAAGAACTGCGCCACCCACGAGGCGATGTCACGATCGTCAAGCTGTCGCGGCAGCTCATCGAGCGCGTCGAGGACGAGGGCCAGCCGCTGGACGGATCGTTCGGCAACGGCCAGAAACGCCTCTTGTTTGGTCGCGAAGTAGACGTAGAAAGTAGGGCGGGAAACCCCTGCACGCTTTGCGATCTGCTCGACCCGGGTGGTCGAATAGCCGAGCTCCTGGAAGGTCAGGCGAGCTCCTTCGAGGATCTGCTCACGAGTTCGATCCGTCTTGGCCCCGGCCGTCCACGGCGGTGTGCGTTCGCGCGGCTTCATCACCATGAGTGAATCACATGACGCGGTGGCCCCGGGGAACGCTGCGCGTGTCTTCGAGGAATATAGTTAGATGATTCCGCATTCCAGTGTCCGGAGGACAAATGTCATCATCAACGACCTCGGTGGACGTCGGGCTGTATTTCGACCTCCGCAATCCACCGCAGTGGCGGCAGGATCCCGCGCGATTACACGCATTCGCACTGGAGCTGTGCGAGGAAGCCGAACATCTTGGGGCGCATTCGATCTGGCTTAGTGAGCACCACCAGTTCGACGACGATTACATCGCCTCGCCATTGACGTTCGCGGCCGCGGTGGCGGCGCGGACCAAGCGGGTCCGGATCGGCACCGCGATCGTGATCGCCCCGCTGCACCACCCCGTCGAGATCGCCGAACAGGCGGCCATGGTCGATCTGATCTCGAACGGACGCCTCGACCTGGGCCTGGGTGCCGGCTACCGGGTACCGGAGTACGCCCTGTTCGGCAAGAGCCTGCAGCGCCGGTACGCGCAGACCGATGCCTGCGCGCGCGAGGTGCGACGGCTGTGGGGCCCCGGTGGGGTGACGCCCGGGCCGGTTCAGTCCCGGCCACCGATCTGGATGGGTTATCAAGGACCGCAGGGGGCGCGGCGGGCCGGACTTCTTGGTGAGCGCTTGCTGTGCGCGGATGGCCGCCTCTGGGAGCCGTACCGGACGGGATTAGTCGCGGGTGGGCACAATCCAAGCGCCGCAAGGATGACCGGCGCGGTACAGGGGTGGGTCAGTGACGATCCCGAGTCGGACTGGCCCGTGGTATCCAAACATCTTGCTTATCAGGTTGATTCGTATCGTCAGCACATGGTGGAAGGCACTGGGAGTCCACGACCTCGCCCGGTCGATGCGGATCGGCTGCGCGGCCGTGATGCGGGGGTTCTCGACTATTTCTGGTGTGAGACGCCATATTCCATGGCGGCGAAGGTCCGGGCGATGATCGGCGACGCGCCCGCCGAGACGGTGTTCTTCTGGGCGTCGCTGGGCGGGATGCGCGAGGAGTGGGCCCTCCGGCATGTGCAGACGATCTGCACAAAGCTCGCTCCTTTACTGAAAGGCTAAGCGGCGCCTAGACCGCGCAGCACGAAGCCCAGCAGATGTTCGACCTCGTCGGCGGCATCTGCCGTCGACTTCTGATAAAAACGGTCGAGAAGTGCGGCATCGAAAGCCGCCCGTATCGACCGAGCATCCACCTCCGGAGTGCACACGGTGAAGATACCCTCGGCTTTACCTCGATGGAGAATCGCGGCGATTGACGCCTGATCGGCCGCCATGACGATTTCGAGTTCGCGGTTATAGCCAGGAGTGCGCCGAAGCTCCTCCGAGTAGAAGATGGCCACCCTCTTGCGCTTGCGCGGATTCGACACAAGCTCGAACAGGTGCGCCATCCACAACCGCAGAGCCTCGATTGGGGTCTCGGCGCGCGCCACGACCTCGCGCATTTGCGCCTGCACCGCTTCCCGATCCCTGCGGAACATTTCCAACAGAAGATCGTGTTTGGTACTGAAGTTCCGGTAGAAGGCCCGCGTCCCTAGACCGGCTTCTTCGAGTATCTCGGTGATGGATGCCGACGACTCGGAGTTGCGATCCAGACAACGGTAGGCGGCATCGATGATGTGTTGCCGCTCCGATGCGCGATCTATCGTCCGCGTCTCAGCCACAATGGATCACACCAGCATCCTGCCATTTCGCGATTGTCGCGTCATCGTATCCGAACTCCCTCAGCACGGCCGCGGTGTGCTGCCCGGCGAGGCATCCGCCGCGCGCCAAAGTCGATGATCGACTGAATCCGACCAGCGGCGAGAACCGCAGGTGTTCGTCGAAGACGGGGCTGACGGCACGTGCGGCGTACTCGGCCGCCAACTGCGGGTCCGTCTGGATAAGGCGTGCCGGCGCACCCTCGTAGAGCTCTACACATCCAACTCCCGCCCCACCGAGATGTTTCTCCCAGAAGGCCGCCGGCTCCTTGCTGAACACGAAGGCAAGCCGCTCGGCGAGGCGCTCATCATCCGCGATTCGGCCGTCAGGCGTCGAGAAGCCGTCGTCATCGGCCAGATCGGTGAACCCCCGCAGCGCTTGGATCAGCTGATCCCATTCCTTCGGCTGCGGCGCCGCCAGAAAGATATGCCCTTCGCTGGCGTCGTAGATCCGGTACAGCGCCGACAGGCCGTTGCCGTCATGTCTCGGCGTCGAAGCGTCGGGCGCATCGGCATAGTCGACCACCCAGTCGGTGAGCACGTGCGTGACGGTGGCGAGCATGGAGGTGCGCACGTCGT
The DNA here is from genome assembly GCF_001668695.1 of Mycobacterium sp. E2497. Lineage (NCBI taxonomy): Bacteria > Bacillati > Actinomycetota > Actinomycetes > Mycobacteriales > Mycobacteriaceae > Mycobacterium > Mycobacterium sp. E2497. Next base: position 3,473 of record NZ_LZKD01000204.1, on the reverse strand, counting down.
TGATCGGCCGCCCGCGGTCGCGTCCGATGAGTGCAGTGAGGATCGCCGATGCGACGCCGAGCGCGGCCAGGCCATCGCTCTGCAACTCCGGTGCCGACCCGGCGCTTGTGACACGCGGCGCGTGGTGCACGACTTCGTCGAGACACGTGGTCGCACAAGCGGCGTCCGGTGTGTTGGTCAGTGCCACGCCACCGGCGGCCCCGATGCTGGGCGCGTACGCCGGCCGGCTGCCGTAGGGCCCATCGACGCCGTAGCCGGGCGCCGATAGGTAGATGAGTTCGGGATTGATCGCCAGCAGCGCCTCCACGCCGATCCCCAGCCGGTCGGCCGCCCCCGCGCGCATGGACTGCAGCACGACGTCGGCGGACGCCGCGAGCCGGTGAGCCACCGCGCGTCCTTCTTCGGTGTGCAGGTCGACCTGAATGCTTTCCTTGCCCTGCATCACTTTTGCACCGGCCGCCTCCGGAAACTGCAGCAGCGTCCGGATGTTGTCGCCATTCATCGCTTCGAATTTGATGACGCGAGCGCCGAGGTCGGCCAGCACGCTCGATGCGTACGGCGCGGCGAACATCTCGCCGAACTCCAGGATCGTGACTCCGGTCAGCGGTGGTTCAGAATCACCGTCGCCTTCGACGTCGGCGTCCGACGCTTTCGAGGACCAACTGTGTCGGGTGTCGCCAAGCCGGGGCGCGGGCGCAGGCTGGCGTATCGGCCCCTGCTGCGTGTGGATCAACGTGGTGGGCTGCCGGACCGGCCCGACCTCCGGATCATCGACGACGGTCGATCGCCCGTCGTGGATCAGCTGCGGATGGTCGAGAACCTTTGGGCCCGAACGGAAAAGCTCAGCGCATAAGTTGGGATTCGTGTCGAAACGTTCCTGCCACTCGGCGAGGGTGCGCTCACCGACCTTCGAGAGCATGATCGACCAGAACTCCTTGTACAGCTCCGGGGTCTCTAGCGCGGGAAAGCCTTTCCACTTCGGGTCGGCGAGGAGTTCCATCATGCCGAACTCGGTCAGCATCGCGGCGAACAGATGCGGCGACACCTGGGCGAACTGCAACCAGTGCCCGTCCTTCGTGGGAGCGGCCAACAGCGCCAACAGCATCGGACTCTGCGGAATGCCCTCGGCCGTCCAGGCTTCCACCGCGTTGTAGGCCTCCGGCCACCGGATTCCGACCAACTCCCCGAACCAATTCCACGCGTCGACCGCGTACGCTCCGCGGACGAGGTCGGCGTCAACGATCTGCCCCAGCCCGCTGCGTTCACGCTCGTGCAACGCGGACAGGATGCCCTGCACCGCAATGTGTCCCGCGGCGTAGCTGGCATAGGGAACGGTGACATACGACGGCCGTGGCGGGTTCGCCATCCGGCGCATCGCGTGTGACAGTCCAGTCTTGGCGAGCACCAGACCCTCGTACCCCTCGAGGTCGCGCCACGGCCCACTGCGACCCCAACCGGTGATGTGAGCGATCACCACCTGCGGATGACGCGCAAGGAGTGCCGCCGAGTCGATGCCGAAGTCGACCAGCGCGACCGGGCTGAACGTCGTTACCAGCACGTCGGCGTCGCGCAGGATCTCATCCAGTTGAGAGACGCCAGCATCGGACTTGAGGTCGACGACTTGGCTGTACTTGCCGCGGCCGATTGCCGGCCATCCGCGAAGCGAGCGCACCGGGCTGCCGCCGGGCGGTTCGAGCATCAACACCTCCGCACCGGAGTCCGCCAGAAATTGGGTGCACACCGCCCCGGGCAGCGCGGTGGACAGGTCGACGACGCGGATGCCGGCGAGAGGTGCCAGGAATCCGGGGATGCCCTGGGCACCGGCGGAGGATGGCATCGAACGCGACCCCTTTCGAAAATGACTTTTCCGCGCTTCATCACGTTGATCAGCGCCTTTGTGACGTGGATCGCATAGTAACTCACCGCCTACCGGCAAATCCAGCACTAATTCCGACAAGGATGGTTGACATCCGGGGCACTCCGCCCATAGCCTTCGTGAAAATTCTTTTTTCACTACCAGGGTGCACGGTGGAGGAGCGCATGACCAAAATCTGGACGAACTCCGGCGATTCACACTTCCTGGAACCCGACGACCTCTGGCAATCCAGACTGCCGAAGGGATTGGCTGAACTATGCCCACGATCGGAAAAGGATCCTGACGGCGAGTACGAGACCGTTTACGTCGACGGTCAGATCTTTCGCCGGAAGCTCCCCTCCTCGGCGATGGTGGCCTTTGCCGAGTTGAGCACCAAGCCACAGGGCGTGCGAGACGCCCGCGCGCGACTCGGCGACCTGGACACCGAAGGTGTATGGGGCGAGGTCATCTTTCCGTCGCTGGGCATGTGGGCCTCCACGTTCCGCACGCCGGAGTTGCTCAAGGCCTGCATGCGGGCCAGCAACGAGTGGGCCCTCGAGGAGATCGCTGCCGTCTCGCCGCGCTACGTCGTCACCGCACAGGTATCCACGCTCGTGGTCGACGACGCGGTCGATGAACTGGCCTGGGCGGCCGACAAGGGTTTCAAGGCTGTTTTCCTGCCGACAACCCCGCACCCCAGTGCCCCTGATTGGCACCGTAAGGAGTGGGAGCCGTTCTGGGCCGCCGCCGAGGAGGCCGGCATGGTGATCGCATTCCACATCGGCACCGATCCGGTGCCCGTCGAGGCGGGCAACAGTGTGAGCGGCGGCGCAGGTCAGGTGTACCGCGGTCCCGGTGGCGCCATCATGAACTACGCCGAGACGACGTTCTCCGGTCAACGCGCCGCCATGAAAATGGTGGCCTCCGGCGCGCTCGATCGGCACCCGAACCTGAAGGTGTTGATCTCGGAGGGCGGTGCCACCTGGGTCCCGTTCCTCGGCGACCGCCTGCTGGAGGGCTATCGCCAGCACCATATGGCGGTGCGGCCCAAGCTCACCCGGAACCCGAAAGACATCCTGTACAGCCAGGTCTACGCTTCGTTCCAGCACGACGAGACCGCCGTGGCGGCCTTCGACCACATGGGTTACCGCAACGTCATGTTCGGCAGCGATTACCCACACATGGAGGGCACCTTCGGCCACACCCAGGAAACGTTGAAGACGCTGTTCGACGGGGTCAGCGAAGAGACACGGCTGCGCATCACCCAGGGCACGTTCTTCGAGCTGTTCCCCGGTGTCCCGCCCGTACCAGCCGAAAGCATCTGAGCCGGTGGCCAATTCGAACGGTCTGCGCGACGTCGCCATCGTCGGGATCGGTGCAACCCCCTACTACAAGCGCGGCGAATCACTTCCGAAGACCACCATCGAACTCGCCGGTGAGGCGATACTCGCCGCGTGCGCGGACGCCGGACTGTCCGTGCGCGACATCGACGGTTTCGCCTACTATTCAGGCGCGACAGCCGGCTACACCGACAAGATGGACACCGGCGATTTCATGGAGACTCTCGGCATTCCGGAGGTCCGTTTCACCGCCGCGCTGACCTCGGGCGGCGGTGGTT
>NZ_LZKD01000203.1:0-2927 GCF_001668695.1 Mycobacterium sp. E2497 | reverse complement strand
CCTCGAGCGGCCCGAACCGCTGCTCACCCGGAGAGCCCTTGTCGCGCAGCTGGATGATGTCGACCCCGCCGGCCAGGGCGGCGTCGGCGAACTGGGCCAGATCGCCACGCTCCCGGCGCGCGTCGGTGCAGAGGTAGAGCCGCGCCGCGGCCAGCCGGGAAACTCGCTGATGCACACCGCGACGCTAGCGCGCTAGCGTGGGAGCCGAAGAACTTGCAGACACGGGAGTCCCGGGAACGGGGTCTGAGAGTGGGCGCGCCTGCCCTTACCGTCACACCTGATCCGGGTCATGCCGGCGAAGGGAGGCCAGGAATGCCGACAGACCTTGGGTCGCTGGCCGTCATCGGCGGCGGCGTCATCGGGCTGGCGGTGGCGCGCCGCGCCGCGCAGGCCGGGTGGTCGGTGCGCGTGCACCGGACCACCGACCAGGGCGCGTCCTGGGTGGCCGGCGGCATGCTGGCCCCGCACAGCGAGGGCTGGCCCGGTGAGGAACGGCTGTTGCGGCTCGGGTGCGAGTCGCTGCGGCTGTGGCGCGAGGGCTTCCTCGACGGCCTGCCGCCGCAGGTGGTCACCGCCCGGGAATCGCTGGTGGTGGCCGTCGACCGGGCCGACGTCGCAGACCTGCGCACCGTCGCCGACTGGCTGTGCGAGCAGGGGCATCCGGTGGTCTGGGAGTCGGCCGCCAGGGATCTGGAACCGCAGCTGGCCCAGGGCATCCGGCACGGCTTTCGGGCGCCCACCGAGCTGGCGGTGGACAACCGCGCGGTGCTGCAAGCCCTCTCGGCGGAGTGCGAGCGCCTCGGGGTGCGCTGGGCGGGGCCTGCGCACGACCTAACGGTCGACGGCGACGCGGTGGTGATCGCCAACGGCATCGATGCCCCCGCGTTGTGGCCGGGCCTGCCCGTGCGGCCGGTCAAGGGGGAGGTGCTGCGCCTGCGCTGGCGGCGCGGGTGTATGCCGGTGCCGCAGCGCGTCATTCGCGCCCGGGTGCGCGGGCGGCAGGTCTACCTGGTTCCGCGCGCCGACGGGGTGGTGGTCGGGGCCACCCAGTACGAGCATGGGCGCGACACCGCCCCGGTCGTCTCCGGAGTGCGCGACCTGCTCGACGACGCCTGCGCGGTCTTGCCGGCGCTGGGCGAGTACGAGCTGGCCGAGTGCGCCGCCGGGCTGCGCCCGATGACACCCGATAACCTGCCGCTGGTGCGGCGCCTCGACGAGCGAACCCTGGTCGCCGGCGGACACGGCCGGTCCGGGTTCCTGCTGGCGCCGTGGACCGCGGAAGAAATCCTCTCCCAACTGGCCCCCGTCGGAGTTCGGTCATGATCGTCATGGTGAACGAGCGGAAGGTCGAGATCGACGAACAGACCACGGTGGCCGCGCTGCTGGAGTCGCTGGGCTACCCCGACCGGGGTGTCGCGGTGGCGATGGGTGACGCCGTGTTGCCCCGGTCCAGTTGGACGACAACACTTTTCGATGGCGCTCGACTCGAGGTGGTGACGGCGGTGCAGGGTGGCTGAGTCAAAGCTCACGATCGGCGATCGCAGCTTCTCCTCGCGCCTCATCATGGGCACCGGGGGAGCGAGTAGCCTGGCCGCGCTGGAAGAGGCGCTGGTCGCCTCGGGTACCGAGCTGACCACCGTCGCGATGCGGCGCGTCGACGCCGAGGGCGGGACCGGGCTGCTGGACCTGCTCAACCGGCTCGGCATCGTGCCGCTGCCCAACACCGCGGGGTGCCGCAGCGCGGCCGAGGCGGTGCTCACCGCGCGGCTGGCGCGCGAGGCGCTGAACACCAACTGGGTCAAGCTGGAGGTCATCGCCGACGAACGCACGCTGTTGCCCGACGCGGTCGAATTGGTCCGGGCGGCAGAGCAACTGGTCGACGACGGGTTCGTCGTGCTGCCCTACACCAATGACGACCCGGTGTTGGCGCGCCGGCTCGAGGACGCCGGATGCGCGGCGGTCATGCCCCTCGGTTCGCCGATCGGCACCGGCCTGGGCATCACCAACCCGCACAACATCGAGATGATCGTCGCCCGCGCGGGGGTCCCGGTGGTGCTCGACGCCGGCATCGGCACCGCCAGTGACGCCGCGCTGGCGATGGAACTGGGTTGCGACGCCGTGCTTTTGGCCACCGCGGTGACCCGGGCCGCCGATCCGGCGGCGATGGCGGCCGCGATGGCCGCCGCCGTCACCGCCGGCTATCTGGCCCGCCGGGCCGGGCGGATCCCCAAACGTTTCTGGGCCCAGGCATCCAGTCCCGATCGATGAAACGGTATGTGGCGCTGGGAAGTTCGATGGCGGCCGGTCCCGGCATCCGGCCCCGGGCCGCGAACGCGCCCTTGGGCTCGGGCCGGTCGGCCCGCAACTATCCGCATCTGGTCGCGCAGCGCTGCGGCCTCGAACTGGTAGACGTCACCTTTTCCGGCGCGACCACCGCCCACGTGCTCGCCGACCGCCAGCGCGGCACGCCGCCCCAGATCACCGCCCTCGACGGCTCGGAATCCCTGGTGACGATCACCATCGGCGGCAACGACGTCGGCTACATCCCGCTGCTGATGGCCGCTTCCCTGCCCCGTCGGTTCCGGCGGCTGCCGCTGCTGCGCGGGCGCATTGCCGAGCTGCTGGACCCCGATGCGCGGAGCCGGGCCCTTGACGCGGTCTTCGAATCGCTGTGCTCGGTCGGTCACGCGGCGCGCGAACGCGCCCCGCAGGCCCGGGTCTTCTTCGTCGACTACCTGACCGTCCTGCCGCCCGCGGGCACGCCGGCGGCCCCGCTTTGCGACACGGACGCCGACCTCGGTCGCCACGTGGCCGCGACGCTGGAACGGCTCACGGCCGACGCGGCCAGCGCGACCGGCTGCGACGTGGTGCGCGCCGCGGCAGCCAGCCGGGATCACCACGCGTGGTCGGCCGCCCCCTGGACCACC